>JAKPOQ010000013.1 GCA_029547745.1 Actinomycetes bacterium | reverse complement strand
CGGCGGCGGACGACTTCCACCTCGGGCAGCTCGGGCACCTCACCCTCCTCCGGGCGCGCCCTCGTCGCTGGACGCGCGTTCCTTCTCCCACCACGAGAAGAGGAACGCGCGCGCCGCATCCAGATCGCGCACCTCTCCCGCCTCGACCTCCTCGTCCAGGGCCTCCAGAGCGCGACCCACGGCGGGCCCAGGACCGATCCCGAGGACGTCCATGACGTCGCGTCCGCTCATGATGTGCGGCACCGGCGCTTTGGTCACCTGCGACCACACGAGCCGGGCGAGACGGTAGTGCCGGGCGATCGACACTCGTGAGGTCTTCTCGCCACGCGTCGCGAGGCGGTCGCAGAGGGAGACGGCGACGGACTCGAACACGTAAGGCGTCACGTCGCGGCGATAGCGCGCCAGCGCCCGCCGGGTGAGGGGCTGCTCCCGGACGAGGAAGCCGAGGCGCAGGTGATGACGGACGAGCACGCCGAGGTAGTCGACGAAGCGGCGGCTGAAGCGCAAGCGCGCGCCCGCTTCGGCCACCATCCGTTGACCGACCTGGTCGTGCTGCCAGAAAAGGATGCGGCCGTTCTCGTCCTCCTTGCGCACCTCCGGCTTGCCGACGTCATGCAGCAGCACCGCCCAGGCGAGCGGCACGAGCGAGGGCGCGAAGGGAAGGCCCGCCTCGTCGGCTCCACGAAGGAACTCGACGCCGCCTAGCTGCGCCACGACTCCCGGTATGTAGTCGAGCGCCTCGAGGGTGTGCTCGAAGACGTCGTGGTGATGGTAGGGGTTCTGGCCGACGCCGCGCAGGCCGTCGACCTCGGGGAGCACTACGGCGAGGGCGCCGAGGGCGGCGAGCCGGCGCAGCGCACGAGCCGGGACGGGAGATGCTGCGGCGAGAAGGGCGGAAAGCTCGTCGCGGAGCCGTTCGCCGGGGACGCCGGACAGCGCCGATGCCGTGCGACGGGCGGCGCTCAGCGCGGTCCGGTCCGGTTCGAGCCCCAAGGCGGCCGTGAGCCGCGCCAGACGGAGGACGCGCAGGGGGTCGTCGGCGAGCGCCGTGTCGCGACACAGGCGCAGCCGCCCACAGGCGAGGTCGGCGTGGCCTCCGAGGGGATCACGGAGCGGCCCGGCCACCAGAGCCGCGCCGCCGCCCCACCGACCCGGGTCGGGCACGATCTCGCGCGCCATCGCGTTGACCGTGGCGTCGCGGGCGGCGAGGTCGGCGTCGAGGCTCTCGCCGCGCAGCGGCGCGACATCGACGTGACGGCCGCCGGCAAGGATGCGGAACGAGGCGAAGCGCTCCGAAGGTGCGAAGACGGCGGCGCCGAGGCGACCGGCGAGGCGGCGCGCGAACGCTTCGGCGGGGCCGTCGACCACGAGGTCGAGGTCGCCCACGGGGCGACCGAGCAGGTCGTCGCGCACGGCCCCGCCGACGACCCACGCGCGCCGCCCCTCGCCGAGCTCGGCCCGCGCCGCCGCGACTATGTCGGCCGGACTTGGACCGAGCATGTTCGCCGAGCCTGGGCCGACCATGTCGGCCGGGTCCGCAGCGACAACGTCGGCCGAGGTCGCGTCGACATCAGACATGGGCCGCCCGCTACCGCGTCGCGGACCCCGCGCGGGCGTCTGTCGCTCGCCGGGCACGAGGTCAGGCCGCGGGCGCCGCGCCGCGGTAGCGGCGCACCACCCGCGGCGATACGTCGCACACGACCTCGTAGTTGATGGTCCTCAGCAGCCGCGCCACCTCCTCGCAGAGGATGCGTTCCCCGGAACTCTCGCCGAAGAACACGACCTCGTCACCGGGGCGCCCATGCTCCTCAGGCAGCAGCACCGTCAACTGGTCCATGCTGATCGTGCCGGTGATACGGCAACGGCGGCCGGCGACGAGGACGTCGCCGCGGTTCGTCAGCGCCCGTGAGATGCCGTCGGCGTAGCCGATCGGCACGACGGCGATGCGCGACGGGCGCTCGGCGACGAAGCGCCGGCCGTACCCGACCGACTGCCCCGGCTGCACTACGCGCACTCCTGCGACGTACGAGCTCAGCCGCATCGCCGGACGCAGACCGTCCTTGAAGGGGTCGTCGTTGCTCGGCGCGAGGCCGTACAGGGCGATGCCCGTGCGTACCATGTCGAAGTGCGAGGCCGGGCTGCGGATGGTCGCGGCGCTGTTCGCCGTATGACAGATGAGGTCCGAGTATGCGGCCTTGAGCTCCCGCGCCAGCGCGGTGAAGCGCCCGAGCTGGTACTCGAAGAACGTCGTGTCGGCCTCGTCGGCGGTCGCGAAATGACTCATGAGGCCGACGAGCGAGGAGGGGCCCGAGGCGAGAAGGCGCGCCAGTTCCCGCACGTGCTCCTCGTCCACGCCCAGCCGGCCCATGCCGGAGTCGAACTTGACGTGACAGCGGGCGCCGAGCCGGAGCGCGGCGCGCGCGAACGGGGCCGACCAGACGACGACGTCGGCCCGTGCGCGCGCCGCACGCTCGAGCTCGGCGCCCGTCATCGGTCCGAAGATGATGACCGGCGCGTCGAGACCGGCATCGCGCAGCTCCTCGGCCTCCGTCGCCGTCGCCACGCCGAGCCATCGCGACCCGGCCTCGAGCGCTGCCCGCGCGACGGGCACGGCGCCGTGCCCGTACCCGTTGGCCTTGACGACCGCGCAGTGGACCGCGCCCGCGGGCAGGTCACGGCTCAGACGGCGCACGTTGTGGCGGATGGCCTCGAGATCGACCTCCGCCAAGGCGCGTTCGCGACCGGCCAGGATGCTGCTCGGCGTCGGCACGCCCGCGCCTCAGAGACCCAGTGCCTCAAGCACGTCGTGTCGCCCGATGATGCCGACGACTTTGTCGCCGTCGACCACGGGCACGCGGTCGAAGCGATGCTCCGACATGAGGCGCGCCACCTTGCGAACGGGATCACCGGGACGCACGGTGTAGACGTGCTCCGTCATGATGTCGGCCACAGTCGCCGCAACAGCCTTTCGCAGACGCTCCTCGAACTTCTTCGCGCTCTCGAGGTAGATGAGACTGTCGAGGAACTGGATGTATAGGGGAAAGCGCAGGTCGGAGCCGAGGGCCATGAGGTCGCCCTCTGTGACGATGCCGAGCAGCCGACCGTCCTCGTCGACGACCGGAGCCCCGCCGATGCCTTTGTCGCGCAGAAGCTCCGCGAACTCTTTCACCCCCATGTCTGGCGGGACCGTGATGACGTCCTTGACCATGTAGTCCGCGACGAGCGGTTCACCCTCGGTCCCCTCAACCGACTCATTCATGATCTTCGTCCTCCTCGTCGCCGGCCTTGACCAGTTCGATCGCCGCCGGAAGGTATGTGAGCAGGTCGCCGGCCACCATGCCCTCGGTGCCGATCCCATCGGCGGCCGCGATGTCGGCCGCCAGGCCGTGCACGAAGGCGCCGAGGCAGGCGGCCTCGGTGGCCCCGAGGCCCTTGGCGAGCTGCGCCGCGATGACGCCGCTGAGCACATCGCCCGTCCCGGGCGTCGCGAGGCCGGGATTCCCCGTCGGGACGACGTAGGCGGCTCCCGACGGGTCGGCGACGATCGTCGCCTCCCCCTTGAGGACGACCGTGGCGTTGCTGCGCGAAGCCGCCGAACGGGCGTGGTCGAGGCGCAGGGCGGCGACCTCGGCCGCCGGCACGCCGAGAAGGCGGCTGAGCTCGCCCTCGTGGGGCGTGATGACGGTCGGCGCCGAACGCTCGGCGAGCAGCTCGGGACGGGCGCCGAGGGCGAAGAGACCGTCGGCGTCGACGAGCAACGGCTTGTCGATGGCGACCAGCTCGCGGGCCAGAAGGACGGTCTCGTCGGCGCGCCCGAGGCCGGGCCCGAGTACCACGGCGGCGAACCCGGACGCCTCCTCGAAGAGCGGCGTCCGGCTGGCCGCCGTGAAGCGCCCGGCCCCACCGGGCGCCGTCACCGCGATGACCTCGGGGTATGGCTTCTCGCCCCCGGCGCCCTCGGGAAGGACGCAGTGCACGAGGCCGCCGCCGCCGCGCAGGGCCGCCATGGCAGCCAGGTGCGCGGCGCCCGTCATCCCGGCCGAGCCGCCGATGACGAGCACGGTGCCCACCGAGCGCTTGTGGTCGAGCGACCCCTTGGGCCGGACCAGTGGCTGCAGACCGGCCACGGTCAGCAGCCAGACGTCCGGCTCCCGGTCGCACAACGGCGGGATGCCGATCGGCGCGACCACGACCTCGCCCGAGTACGCGCCGCCGGGGGTCACGAAGTGACCCACTTTCGGCGCGTGCAAGGCGACGGTGACGTCGGCCCGTACGGCGGGTCCGTTCACGGTCCCCTTGTCGGCGCCGACCCCGCTCGCGATGTCGACGCTCACGACCTCGGCCGGCGCCTGGTTCATGAGCTCGATCGCGGCCGCCGCGGCGCCCTTCGCGGCGCCCGTGAACCCGGTGCCGAAGACGGCGTCGACGATCACGTCGGCGAGCTCGACGGCGACGGCCGTGTCCTCTGTCGGACTGCCGTCCTTCGCGAACCCCTCACGCACATCCACGCCAAGCCGCTCCAGGATGTCGAGGTTGAGCTTGGCGTCGCCCTTGTACTCCGCCGCCGGCGCGAGCGTGAGCACGCTCACCTCGACGCCGGCGTTGAACAGCTCGCGGGCGACGACGAAGCCGTCGCCGCCGTTGTTGCCCTTGCCGGCGAAGACCGCGACCTCCTCCGGGTCGTACCGCTCGACCACCTCGGCGGCTACGGCCACGCCGGCGCGTTCCATAAGATGCGACCCCGGGATGCCGATGCCGTCGATGGCGGTCGCATCCACCGTGCGCATCTGGTCGGCCGTGTAGAGGCCCATCAGCAGCGACTCATACACCTGGCGCCTCCTCGACGTCGTCCGTATCCGATCCACCGGCCCCGGCGAGCGCAGCGGCCGCGGCATAAGCCACGCCGCCCGTATGGCTCAGCGAGAGCTCGATGCGCGTCACGCCCAGCTTCGCGGCGACCTCTGCCACCCCGCCGCGCAGGACGACGGACGGTTTGCCGCCCGACAGGACCTCGACGTCCCGCCAGACGAAGCCGATGATACCGATTCCCAGCGCCTTGCCGACAGCCTCCTTGGCGGCGAAGCGCGCCGCATAGTGGGGCCACGGGTCGGAGAAGCGGTCGCAGTACGCCCGTTCCTGGGGGCTGAAGAGGCGCTCGTAGGCGCGCGGAATGCGCTCCAGCAGACGCCGGATGCGCGCCGCCTCGATCACGTCGATCCCCAGGCCGAAGAGGAGGCCGCTCACTCGACCGTGACGGTCTTCGCGAGGTTCCGCGGCTGGTCCACGTTCAGACCCTTGAGAGTGGCGATGTGGTAGGCGAGCAGTTGCAGCGGCACGACGGTGAGGATCGGGGCGAGATGATGGTCGGTGCGCGGCACCCAGAGGACGTCGCGCGAGAGCTCGCCGATCACCTCGTTCCCGTCGGTGGCGACGGCGATGACGTCGGCGCCACGCACGCGCACCTCCTCGATGTTGCTCACGAGCTTGGGCAGGACCGGGCTGTCGTCGGCGACGACGACCACCGGCGACCCGTCGTCGAGCAGGGCGATGGGGCCGTGCTTCATCTCGCCGGCCGCGTACGCCTCGGTCGGGATATAGGCGATCTCCTTGAGCTTGAGGGCGCCCTCCAGACAGACGGCGTAGCCCATGCCGCGGCCGAGGTAGAGGAAGAAGCGCTCGTCGCGGTAGCGCCCAGCGATCTCCTCGACGGCGCTCGGCCGAGCGAGGAGCTCCTCCATCTTCTCGGGAATGGCGCGCAGCTCGCGCCCGAGGCGACGAAGCTCCGCCTCGGGCTGCATGCCGCGCGCCCACGCGAGGCGCAGGGCGAGGAGGAGCAGGGCGGCGACCTGAGCGGTATGCGTCTTGGTCGCCGCCACCCCGATCTCGAGCCCGGCCCGGGTGAAGAACACGTGATCGGCCTCGCGCGTCGCCTGGCTGCCCATGATGTTCGTAAGGGCGAGGACGGGCGAGCCGGCCGCACGCGCGAGCCGCATGGCGGCGAGCGTGTCGGCGGTCTCGCCCGACTGTGTGATGCCGATCACCAGCGTGTCTGGGTCGAAGACCGGCTCGCGGTAGCGGAATTCGCTGGCGACGTCGATCTGCACCGGGACCCGGGCGAGCTGCTCGATCGCGTACGAGACGATGAGGCCGGCGTGGTAGGACGTGCCGCAGGCGACGATGAAGATGCGCCGCAGGCGGCGCAGCATCTCGTCGCCCATCCCCGTCTCGCTCAGGTCCACCGTCCCGTCCTCGGCGAGGCGCCCGGCGAGCGTGTCACGCAAAGAGGCCGGCTGCTCGTGGATCTCCTTGAGCATGAACGTGTCGAAGCCGCCCTTCTCGGCGGCGTCCTC
>JAKPOQ010000009.1 GCA_029547745.1 Actinomycetes bacterium | reverse complement strand
ACGTCGTGTGGATGCCCGCCTGGACGCGGCTCTGGGCGACGAGCACGGCCATCAGGAGACCGACGGCCGAGATCGGCAGCGCGTAGGCCGTCTGCGTGCCGAAGGCGGAGACCGCGACCCATCCTGCGAACGCCACCGCCGCGTGCGCCGACGGCATCCCGCCGTGGAACGCCGTGCCACGGTGCGTGACCGCCTTCATGATCACGGCGGCGATGACGACCAGCACGAGGGCGATGACGGCCAGGTCGACCGGCGACGTGCGCAGCACGCGCAGCACCGTGTACGGGACGCCCGTGAGCTTGTCGTAGAAGACGAGGTAAGCCACGGCGAGCGCATTGACGGTGGCCACGAGGACGGCGCCGGCGGCCACGTCCTTGGCGATCTTCGCCCGCGGGTCGAGCTCGTCGGTCACCAGGTCGACGACGTGCTCGATCGAGGTGTTCACCATCTCGGAGATCAGCACGAACGAGATTGCGACGAAGAGAGCGACGACCTCGAGACGGGAGAGCGAGAAGAACAGCGCCGCGACGAGCACGAGCACGGCCGCGGTGAAGTGGATGCGCATGTTGCGCTCGCTGCGCAGCACGTGGACGATGCCCTCGAAGGCCCAGTTGAAGCTCTGCAGCAGGCTAGTGCGCCGCGCCAACGAGCGCCTCCCAGTCCACCGTTTCGAGCAACTGGGCCTGGCGCAGCGCCATCGCCCCGACGTCGGTCTCATGGTCGTATCCGAGAAGGTGCAGCGTACCGTGGACGAGCAGCACAGCCAGCTCGACGCCCGGCGGCAAGGCGGCGGCGCGCGCCTGGCGCAGCGCCTGGCGCGCGCAGACGACGACGTCGCCGAGCAGGCGCGGCGGGGCATCGCCGGCGGCGGGCCCCGCCGCGCCCCCCGCCCGGCCTTCCCTGCCCTCGGGCGCCCTCTGGCCACTCTCGCCCACATCCTCAAGCGGGAACGAGAGCACGTCCGTCACCTCGTCCTTGCCGCGGTACTTGCGGTTCAGCGCCCGCATACGACGCTCGCCGACGAAGGTCACGCCGACCTCCGCCCCGCCGGCCCCTTCCGCCTCGAGCACGGCCTCGACCAGGGCCGCGACCGCCTCCTCGTCGATCGCCGCCCGCGTATGATTGACGACCTCGACCGCGCCTGTCATGCGGCGCCTCCGTCGTCGCGCGGCGCCGCGGCGGGCGCCTCCGGCGCCGCCCCGCGGCGCCGCGTCTCCTCGCGCTCGTCGTGATCCTTGTAGGCATTCACGATGCGCTGCACGAGCTTGTGGCGCACGACGTCGTGCCCGTCGAACCTGATGAAGGCGATGTCGGCGATGTCGGCGAGCACGTCGGCCACGGTGACGAGGCCCGAGCGCTTGCCGCCCGGAAGGTCGATCTGCGTGACGTCGCCGGTGACGACCATCCGGGAACCAAAGCCCAGCCGCGTGAGGAACATCTTCATCTGTTCGGGCGACGTGTTCTGCGCCTCGTCGAGGATGATGAACGAGTCGTTGAGGGTGCGGCCGCGCATGAACGCCAACGGCGCGACCTCGATCTCGCCCTTGTCGATGAGTGTCGCGAGCTTCTCCGCATCGATCATGTCGTAGAGAGCGTCGAAGAGCGGCCGGAAGTACGGGTCGACCTTCTCGGAGACGGTGCCGGGCAAGAACCCAAGGCTCTCGCCCGCCTCGACCGCCGGCCGCGTGAGGATGATGCGCCCGACGCTCTTGGCGAAGAACGCGCTCACCGCCATCGCCGTGGCCAGGTACGTCTTGCCGGTACCGGCAGGACCGATGGCGAAGGTGATCGTGTTCTTGCGCATCGCGTCGACGTACAGCTTCTGGTTCACCGTGCGAGGACCGATCTGGCGGCCACGGTGGCTCCAGACCACGTCGCCGTACACCTCGGAGGGCTTGCCGGCCGCGTTCACGGCGATATCCATGAGGGACTCGACCATCGCCGGGCTCAGCGGCCGTCCCGACCTGATGACCGTGAGCAGTTCGTCGATCGCCGCCTTCGCCTTGACGCAGGCGTCGCCGTCGCCCTCCAGGGTGAGGACGTTGCCGCGCAGCGTCAGCCCGCAGGCGAGACGCTGCTCGAGGACTTTGAGGTGCGCGTCGTGCTCGCCGGCGAGGGCCAGCGCTTCGCTGTTCGACTGCAGGTCGATGACGGTACGGGCGCGTTCCGGCACGCTCAGCCTCCGAGCTTCGACCGCACCAGCTCGCTGACCGCCTTGCCGTCAGCGCGCCCGGCCACTTGGGGCATGAGCTGAGCCATGACTTTGCCCATCTCCTTGACGCACGCCGCTCCCGTGGCGGCGATGGCCGCGTCGACCAGTGCCGCGAGCTCCTCGGACGAGAGCTCCTCGGGCATGTAGGCGGCGAGCAGCTCCGCCTCGTAGCGCTCCTGGTCCGCGAGGTCCTGCCTGCCCGCCTGCTCGTACAGCTCGAGCGCCTCGAGGCGCCGCTTGCGCTCACGCTTGAGCACGGCGAGCTCGTCCGCCTCGGTCGGGTCCTTGCGGCTGTCGATGCGCTCCTTCTTCAGCGCCGCGACGATCTGCGTCAAGGCTTGACGACGACGCTTGTCGCCCGCCTTCAGGGCGGCCGTGGCGTCGTCCCTGATGCGCTGCTCGATCGTTCCCAGCTCTCTCATGCCATGTCTCCCAGCCGCCGTCCGCCCATGAGGTGCCAGTGCAGGTGGAAGACCTCCTGCCCTGCATCAGGCCCGATGTTGGTGACGACGCGGTAGCCGGTCTCGTGCACGCCTTGTTCACGCGCCAGCATAGCGATGAAGCGGAGCAGACGGCCGGCGGCGTCGGACCCGAGCTGTTCCACCACGTCGAGCGACGTGACGTGCTGACGCGGCATCACGATGAGGTGGACGGGCGCCCGCGGATGCGCGTCGCGGAAAGCGACGAACTCGTCGTCGGCCGGCGCCTCGCCGGCGGCGATACGACAGAACGTGCAGTCCGTGCTCATGCGGGCCCCCTTGCTCACCCGGTCGTCCTCAGCCTGCGATGCCCACGATGTGGCCCGCAACGCCGTCGTCACGAAGCTCGTCGGCGACGGCGTACACGAGCTCACCGGGCTGCGCCGGCCCGTTCAGCGCATAGCGCACATAGTGAGAACTGTACCCTCTCCAGAGCCCGTTGCGCCGCTCCTCCACGAGGACCTCGGCGCGGCGGCCGAGAGCGGCAGCCGCGGCCCGTCGCTGTGCCGCGCGCGCCGCCGCGCCGGCGGCTGCGGCGCGCGCGCGCACGACGTGGGCCGGCAGCGGTCGCAAGGCGGCCGCCGCCGTACCCGGCCGCGCCGAGTACGCGAACACGTGGACGCGGCCGAAGAGGTCGTCCTGCAGCAAGGCCAGCGTCCGTTCGAAGGCCGCCTCATCCTCGGTCGGGAAGCCGACGATGATGTCCGTGCTCAGCATAGCCTCGCCCAGACGGGCGCGCACGCGGGCCACCGTCTCCAGGTACTGGGCCACGGTATAGGGTCGCCGCATCGCCGCGAGGACGGCGTCGTCGCCCGACTGCAGAGGGATGTGCAGATGGCGGGCGACGCGCGGATGCGCGAGCGCCGCGAGGAGGTCGTCCCCGACGTGGTCGGGCTCGATCGACGACAGACGCAGGCGGCGCAGGTCCGGCAGGGCGACGAGGGCCTCGACGAGGTCGGCGAGGCTCGCGGCGCCGCCGTGAGCCTCGCCGCGATAGGCGCCCAAGTCGATGCCGCTGAGGACGATCTCGCCGCAGCCGGCGGCGAGCGCCTCGCGGGCGGCCGCGACGGCCGCCGCCAAAGGCACGCTTCGCGGCCGCCCGCGCACGAGCCGCACGACGCAGTAGCTGCACGACCCGTCGCAGCCGTCCTGAACCTTGAGGGTGTGGCGCGTGCGGGCGCGGACACCGACGCCCATCTTGATGGCAGCCGCGCGGCTGCCCGCGGCTGCCCCGCCCACCTCGGCCGCGCGGCTGCCCGCGGCTGCCCCGCCCACCTCAGCCGCGCCGCCCGCGGCTGCCCCGCCCACCTGGAGCGCGGGGCCGGCCTCAGCCGCAAGCCGGGCCGCCAGCGCGCCCCAACCCTCGTCGCCCAACACCTCCACGCCGGGGTGCTCGAACTGGGCGGCGCGCAGCGTCGCGGCGCAGCCGGCGACGATCACGCGCCGCCCGTCTCGCGCGAGACGACGCGCCAGGCGGCGCGACTTGCGCTCGGCTTCTGCGGTCACGCAGCAGGTCGTCACGATGCACACGTCCGCGTCGGCGGCGTCGGTCACCGGCTCCAGGCCGGCGGCGGCCATCTGCGTCAGCGCCGCCTCGCTGTCCGCTTGGCTCACCTTGCAGCCGACGAAGGCCGCGTGGACCCGTGTCATACCTCTCACGCCCTTCTGACAAGGTCGAGCAGCAACCATCCACCCGAGACGGCGCGGCGTACCACGCCGTACCCCTCCAGCGCATCGGCCACGACGTCGCCCTGTTCCTCGAGCAGGCCCGAGACCACCAATCGCGCGGGGGCCCAGTCGTCGGAGGAAGGCTCGCTCAGGCGCCGCGCCAGCGCGAGCAGCGGACCCTGCAGCAGGTTCGCCACCATGACGTCGGCGTCCGGCAGAGGCGTCGCGGCATCGGTCACGTCGCCGAGCATGACGTGGGGCTCGAGACCGTTGGCGGCGGCGTTGCGCAGGCAGGACTCGACAGCGACAGGGTCGTTGTCGAGCGCCCAGACCGGGGCGAAGCCCAACCTGAGCGCGGCCAGGGCGAGCACCCCTGAGCCGGCGCCGGCGTCGATCAGCGATCCGCGGGGTATGTCCTGCAGCGCCTCGAGACAGAGGCGCGTCGTGGAGTGCGACCCGGTGCCGAACGCCATCCCGGTGTCGATCACGACGTCCAGTGCGTCGGACTGTGCCGGATACCACGGTGGACGGACACAGACGGCGCCCACGCGCACGGGCCGATGGAACCGCCGCCAGCCGTCCTGCCAGCCGGCCTCCTGGGCCGCGGCGCGGAGCGCACCGAACGCCGCCAGGCGCTCGAGTCGCGCACCCTCTTCCGGGTCGCTCGACTCGCGCCGCAGCCAGAAGCGGATCGTGCGCCCGCCGTCGATCTCCTCCCAGCCCGCGGGCTGGATCGCGGCCAGAAGGTCGCGCACCTCGGGGTCGTCGCCGGCGACGTCGTCCGCGAGGTGGAGCGTGTAGCGGGTGAAGGCCTCGTCGCTCACGCGCCGAACACGGCGCGGACCTTGTCGAGGAAGCTCTGGTCCGGCTCGTAGTTCTTCTCGCCGGCGAGGGCGGCGAAACGCTCGAGCGCCTCGCGCTGGTCGGCAGAGAGGTGCCGCGGCACCTGCACGTTGACGACCACCTTGAGATCGCCGCGACCACGCCGCTGCAGGTGCGGGACGCCGCGGTCGCGGTACACCCTGACCTCACCCGGCTGGGTCCCCGGAGGGATCTCGAGCTCGATCGGTCCATCGAGGGCTGGGACGCGCACCGTCGTGCCGAGGGCCGCGTCGACCATGGTGATGTCCTGCCGATAGATCAGATCGTCGCCGTCCCGCACGAAGCGCTCGTCGGGCGTCACCGACACGCGCACGAAGAGGTCGCCGGATCGGCCGCCCTGGGAGCCGACACCGCCTTCGCCGCCGAGCCGCAGGCGCTGGCCGTCGGCGATGCCGGCCGGGACCTCGACCGTGACCGTGCGCGTCTCGCGCCGCCTCCCCGTGCCGCGACATGTCTCGCAGGGCTGCGCCACGATCGTCCCCTGGCCGCGGCAGACGGGACATGTGCTGGTGCGGACGAACTGGCCGAAGCCGCCGAGGTTCGACACCTCGCGCACACGCCCGCTGCCCCTGCACTGCGGGCACTGTTCGCGACCTGCGCCCGGGGCGGCGCCGCTGCCGCCGCATGCCTCGCAGGCCACGTCGGCGATGACCTCGACGTCCTTGCTCGCGCCGAACACCGCCTCGGCGAAGCTCAGCTCGAGCTCCACCTCGACGTCGTCGCCGCGCGGCGCCGGAGCGGCGCCTCCGGCGGCGCCCCAGGCGCCGCGCGCGTCGCGCAGCACGCTGTCGAACATGCCGCCGCCGAAGAAGACGTTGAAGAGGTCCTGGAACGAGACGTGGTCGAAGTCGGTCATCGGACGCCCGCGCAGGCCGTCGAACCCGTAGCGGTCGTAGGCGGCGCGGGCGTCCTCGTCGCTCAGGACCTCGTAAGCCTCGGCCAGTTCCTTGAAGCGCGCCTCCGACTCCGGATCGTCGGGATTAACATCCGGATGACAGGCGCGCGCCTGCTTGCGAAAGGCCTTCTTGATCTCGGCTTGCCCCACGTCCCGTGAGACGCCGAGGACGTCGTAGTAATCCCTCTTCACCAGATCTCTTCGAGGTAGGCGCTCAGGCCGTCGGCCGTCGCCCTCACGTTGGCGATGACGCGCTGGTAGTCCATGCGCTTCGGCCCCAGCACGCTGACGGTGCCGAGGCGACGATTAGCCACACCGTAGTTCGCGGCGACGAGCGAGCACGCCTGCAGCGACGGGTCCGGGATCTCGCGGCCGATGCGCAGGTACATGCCGTCCTCGCGCAGCGCCTCGCACAGCAGCTCGAGCAGATTGTAGCGCTCTTCGAGCAGCGCGAGCAGCCCGTTGAGGTGGGTCACCCCTTCGCGACTCATGTGTTCGAGCAGGCGACTCGTGCCGTCGAGGTGCAGGCTGTCGGCGTCCCCGGGGCCCGTGCCCGCGAAGGCCGGGCGGATGGCGTCGAGGAAGGCGCGCTCCTTGGCGTGCAGCTCCTCGCTCTCGAGCGCGGCCGTCGCCCGCCGCGTGCCCAACTGGACGCCGACGAGGCGTTCGTTGAGGTACACGCGGGCGAACTCGGCGAGCCCCTCGTCGACCGGGTCCTCGAAGGTGAAGACGCGCTTCGTGACCTGTCCCGAAGTGGTGATGACGACGACCATGACCGCGTGCGGCTGCAAGGCGAGGACCTCGATGTGGCGCACGGCGGACGTGGTCAACGCGGGCGACGAGACGACGGCGAGCAGATGGGTCACGCGCGAGAGCGCCTCGGCCGTCTCGCGCAGCGCCTCGTCGACCTCGGCGCGCGCGCGGTCGAGGGCGATCGGCAGCGTCGGTGCGACGCTGCGCTCACCGCGCTCACGGAGCAGTGCGTCGACGTAGTACCGGTACCCGGCGTCGGTCGGCACCCTTCCCGCCGACGTGTGGGGATGCTCGAGCATGCCGAACTCTTCGAGCTCAGCGAGATCGTTGCGTACGGTCGATGCAGCGGCGCCGAGCGGGAACCGCTCGGCGAGACGCCGCGAGCCCACCGGGGCGCCGGTCGCGATGTACTCTTCGACGACGAGCTTGAGGACCTGTTCCTGGCGCGGTTTGAGAGCCATCACACACCCCAATTAAACATCAAGCGCGAAACAGGCGGACGCAGACCTCGTCACCCACGTACCGCCCCTTTCGCGTCACACGGATTCTACCACTGTGCAGGGAAAGTAATCCAGCAGCCACGAGCGGGGCGACGGCGCCGGGGTCAAGGACGGGGCGGACGTCGGCGAGCGGCACCGCGGACCCGCAGCGGGCGGCGAGCATCAGCCGTTCGCGCGCCAGCGTCTCACGCCCGAGGGACTCCACCTCGCGCGGCGGCGGCGAGGGTTCCCGCGGTGACGACGGGTCCCGCGGCGACGACAGGTCCTGCGGCGACGGCAGGTCCCGCGGCGACGGATCGAGCGCGGCGACGTAGTCGGCGACGTCGGCGGCGTCGCGCCAGCGCCGCCCGCCGACGGTGCTCACCGCGCCGGGTCCCAAGCCCAGGTAGGGCCGCGCGCGCCAGTACGCCACGTTGTGGCGTGCGCGGCGCCCCGGGCGCGCGAAGTTGCTGACCTCGTACCAGCGGTAGCCGAGGCGCTCGAGGCCACGGACCACCTGACGATACAGCGCCGCGCGCTCGTCGTCCGACGGCACCTGCGGATGACGGCGGGCGAGCGGCGTCCCCGGGACGACGTCGAGCTCGTACCACGACACGTGGTCGGGAGCAAGGTCGGCGAGAACGGCGAGGTCGTGGTCGACGTCGTCCGCAGTCTGGCCGGGGATCCCGTGGATGAGGTCCACAGAGATGTCGCGGACGCCGGCGGCGCGGAGCCGGCGCACGGCCGCCGACGGATCGGCGGCCGGCCGCCGGCCGAGCGCCGCCCTCATCCGCGGCAGGAAGCTCTGGACACCGAGCGAGATGCGCACATCCCGTCGGGCCGCCCACACGGCGAACGCCTCGTCGGCCTCGTCGGGGTTGGTCTCGACCGTCACCTCGGCGTGCGCCGTGAGCTGTGCCGCGAACGCCTGGTACAGGCGCTCGAGGCGCCCGACGCCGAGCAGCGCCGGCGTACCACCGCCGAAGTAGAGAGTCCGGACGCCGTGGACCTCGTGCGCCGCCCGTTCCAGTTCCCACTCCGTCGAGACGGCATCCACGAACCGGTCGAGCGGCGCGCTGGCGGCCGGCTTCGCCGGCTCCGGCGCGCCGCCCTCGGCGCGCCGCAGCGGCACGACCTCGGAGTAGAAGTCGCAGTAGTCACAACGGGCGGCGCAGAACGGGACGTGCACGTAGACGTGCCGCACGGGACCGGCGAAGGCGTCACGTGGCTGCATGGGCCCATCATAGCCACGACGCACGGGGGCGGGGGCCGTGCCGGCCCCCGCCCCCGTGCACCGAGCGCCGCCCGGGGGCGTACGCGTCAGCGCGACTGGTCGCCGGCGTCCAACTCGAGCACGGCGAGGAAGGCCTCCTGCGGCACCTCGACGACGCCGAGCTGCTTCATGCGCTTCTTGCCCTCCTTCTGCTTCTCGAGCAGCTTGCGCTTGCGCGTGATGTCGCCGCCGTAGCACTTGGCGAGCACGTCCTTGCGCTTCGCCTTGATCGTCTCGCGGGCGATCACACGGTTGCCGATCGCCGCCTGGATGGGCACCTCGAACAGTTGGCGCGGGATCTTCTGGCGCAGCTTCTCGACGAGCATCCTTCCCCGCGCGTGGGCCCGTTCGCGGGGCACGATCAGCGAGAGGGCGTCGACAGGCTGCCCGGCGAGGACGATCTCGAGCTTCACGAGGTCGCTCTCGCGATAGCCCCAGAACTCGTAGTCGAGCGAGGCATAACCACGGGTCTTCGACTTGAGCTGGTCGAAGAAGTCGAGGACGATCTCGCCGAGTGGCAGCCGGTAGTGCATCTCGACGCGGTGTGGCGACAGGTACTTCATGTCGACGAACTCCGCCCGCCGCCCCTGGCAGAGCTCCATGACGGCGCCCACGTAGTCGGACGGGACGATCACCGAGGCGCTCACGAACGGCTCCTCGACGCGTTCGATGCGCCCGGCGTCGGGCATCTCTGCGGGGTTACGGACGACCTGCAACGTCCCGTCGGTGAGGTAGACGTGGAACTCGACGTTGGGCAGCGTCGTGATCAGCTCGAGGTCGTGCTCGCGCTCCAGGCGCTCACGCACGATGTCCATGTGCAGGAGCCCGAGGAAGCCGCAGCGGAAGCCGAAGCCGAGGGCGCTCGACGACTCGGGCTCGTAGCTCAGGGCGGCGTCGTTCAGCTTGAGCTTCTCGAGCGCGTCGCGCAGGTCCTCGAACTTGTCGCCCTCGGTCGGGAACAGGCCCGTGAAGACCATAGGCCGGACGACCTTGTAGCCCGGCAGGGCTTCGCCGGCCGGGCGCCGGGCGTCGGTCACCGTGTCCCCGACGCGCACGTGGGCGACGTCCTTGACGCCGGTGATGATGTAGCCGACCTCGCCCGTCTCGAGCCGCTCCGCAGGCTTCATGTCGGGGCCGAAGAAGCCGAGTTCCTCGACCTCTGCCTGCTGGCCGGTACCCATCATGCGGATGAGCTGGCGCCGCGCGAAGTGGCCGTCGACCACGCGCACGTAGGCGATCACACCGCGGTACTGGTCGTACTCGCTGTCGAAGATGAGGGCGCGCGCCGGCGCCGCCGGGTCACCGGACGGCGCCGGCGCGCGCCCCACCACCGCCTCGAGCACGTCCACGACCCCCTCCCCGGTCTTGGCCGAGACGAGCAGGATCTCTTCGTGGGAGGCGCCCGTGAGCTCGTGGAGCTCGAGCTCCGCCTCGGCGACGTCGGCCGCCGGAAGGTCGATCTTGTTCAGGACGGGGATGATCTCGAGGTCGTTGTCGATCGCGAGGTACGCGTTGGCCACCGTCTGGGCCTCCACGCCCTGGGTGGCGTCGACGAGCAGGACGGCGGCCTCGCAGGCGGCGAGGCTGCGCGAGACCTCGTACGTGAAGTCGACGTGGCCCGGCGTGTCGATGAGGTTGAGCTGATAGGTCTGGCCGTCCCGCGCCGTATAGGCGATGCGAACGGCCTGGCTCTTGATCGTGATGCCGCGCTCACGTTCGAGCTCCATCTTGTCGAGGAGTTGCTCCTTCATGTCGCGTTCGGCGACCGTGCCCGTCATCTCCAGAATACGGTCGGCGAGCGTCGACTTGCCGTGGTCGATGTGCGCGATGATGCTGAAGTTGCGGATGTGGGTGAGATCGGTCATGGCCACCGCGAAGGGTAGCACGGCGGCCGGGGCCGTCTCAGCCGATGCCCGGGGTCGGCTCAGGCGGCAGCCCGGCCGCGCGGCACGCGCGGCCGGGCTGCCGCCTCACCCGCCGACCCCAGGCTCGACGGCCGCCTCTCCCTCCGGCCGGCGGCGCAGGGCGCGCCACACGAGCGTGAGCTCCTCGAGGCGCATCAGGCGGGCGAGGCCGACGTAGGTGGCCCCGCCCGCCCCGACGGCCGCCGTGAGGGCGACGAGCTGGCTCCAGAAGCCGCCGCTCGCCAGCCCGCCGAGCGCGTGCCACACGGCGGCGCTCACGGCGGCGAGTGCGGCGGCGGCGACGAGGGCGCGGCCCGCGGACGCCGCGATGCGGCGTCCGTCCACGCGCCCCAGTCGCCGCCGCAGCAGGATCAGCAGGACGAAGAAGTTGACGACCGACACGGTCGCCATGCTCAGCGTGAGCCCGGGGACGCCCAACGGGCCGTGCAGCGCCCAGCACAGCACCGCGTTCAGGACCAGGTTCCCGACCCCGACCCACAACGGCAGCCATGGTTGCTGCAGGCTCTGGAAGGCGCGGTTGAGCATGATGTTCGCGTTCGCGAAGGCGAGGCCGACAGTGAAGAAGGCCAGCGCCGCGGCGACCTCCTCCGTCGCCGTCGGGCCGAACTGGCGGCGCTCGTAGACGAGGCGCACGAAGCCTTCCGGCATGACCGCGAACCACGCCATGAACGGGAGCGAGACGAAGACCATCTGGCGCACGCCCATCGCCACCGTGTCGCGGAAGGCGTCCGGCCGCTGCTCGGCGGCGAAGCGCGACAGCGAGGGGAACAGCACCGTCCCGATGGTCACCGCGAAGATGCCCTGCGGAAGCTGATAGAGGCGGAACGCGTACCCGATCTCGGCCGCCGCCCGGTCGCTGACATACTGCGCAAAGTACGTGCCGACGAGCGAGTTGAAGTTGAGCATCCCGAGCGTGATCGTGATCGGTACCATCAGGAGCAGGACGTGGTGCAGCTCGGGGTCACGGAAGCCGAGCTTCGGCAGCAGTCTCCCGCTCCCGCGCAGCGCCGCCTGCAGCAGGACGACCTGGAGCACGGTGCCCAGCAGCATGCCCCACGCCATGGCGTCGACGCCGATCGCGTCCTGGAAGAGCAGGATCGCGGCGATGATCGTCAGGTTCCAGAAGATCGACACGGCGGCCGGCATGGTGAAGCGCTCCAGTGAGTACAGCACCCCGCTCATCACGCCGGCGACCGAGAAGAAGAGCACGCTCGGCAGCAGGATGCGCAGGAGCCGGGCCGCCAGCACCGCCCCTTCAGGGGTCGCCGTCAACTCCGGGAAGAGCGCCCTGGCGACGGGCCCGGCGGCGATGAAGAGGACGGTCACGACCCCGCCGACGACGACGCCCATGAAACCCAGCAGCTCGCCGCCGAGCTCGAAGGCCCGCTCGCGACGGCCGGCGACGAGGAGGGCCGTGAAGACGGGCACGAAGGCGGCGCTCAAGGCGGCGTCGGCGAAGAGCTGCTGCACGAGGTTCGGGACGACGCTCACCGAGATCAGCGTGTTGTACGCGGGGTCGACGCCGTAGACCGCCGCGACGAGCACCTCGCGGGCGAGGCCGGCGAGACGCGAGAGCGCCGTCGCCGAAGCCACGACGACCGCCGCCCACGCGAGCTTCCTCGTCCTGTCGCTCATAGGCCTCTCTTTCGACCGCCGGCGGCGAAACACTGCCGCGGCATCGTCTCTGCATGCGCCGGGACTGCGACGCCGGCGGGCCCTCCCCACCGGCGCGCAGGCGCCGGCCGAGCGCGGCGGGGTCGCCGGAGTCTACCAGAGGCCTGTCCGAGTCCCGCGCCGGCGTCCTCCGTTGAACGACGCGCCTGCAGCCGCCTCAGGCAGACCCGTGACCCATGCTCCATCGGCGGCAGGCGCAAGTTGAAGCCCCGTGCGAGCGCGTGGTAGCATCGCCCGTCCCCACGCAGTCCCCACTGCCTCTGGACGAGTCACGACGGTACCTTGAGCGAAGGGATCCTGTGGCCAACATCAAGCAGCAGAAGAAGCGCATCCGCTTGGCCGAGCGTCAGCGTCTGCGCAACCGCCATGCCAAGTCGACCATCAAGACGCTGTTCAAGAAGCTCGACGCCACCGTCGAGGCGAAGGACGCCGAGGGCGCCAAGACCCTCGCCACGACGTTGACGCGGCGCATCGACCAGGCGGCAGCGAAGGGCATCCTTCACAAGAACAACGCGGCGCACAAGAAGCGCCGTTTGGCCCGCTCGCTCGCCCGCCTTTAGGGTCGAGCACGCAGATCAGAACGGGACGGACCCGGGGCGGCCGCCGGATCGGCGGCCGCCCCGGGTCCGTCTCGTTCGCCGGCGCTGCGCTCCCCTTTGCCGGCGCGCCCGTCTACTTCTTTCCTTCGCCGATGCGCCCGCCGTCCGTCGCTCAGCCCAGCATACGCGCCAGCGCCAGCTCGAGCGCGAAGCGGTCCCCGTGGGCGACCCCTCCCTGGCTCTCGAGACTCACCAGGGCCCGGCCCCGCATGGCGGCGTCGGCGTCGGCGAGCGCCTTGAGGGCGCGGCCGATGGCGGCGTGGTCGTAGGCGCGCCGCTGTTCCAGTAGCTTGCGCGCCGCGAACGGGTGCACGCCGACCTGCTTCGCCAGGTCGGCCGCGCTCACGTCGGGGCCCGACTCGAGCGCCGCTTCAAGGTTGCGGATGTGGCGCACCAGCGTGGAGAGGACGCGTTGCGGCTCTTCCCCGAGGGCGAACACCTCCTCGAGGCGCTGGAAGGCGGCGGCCCGGTCACGGCGGCCGACCGCGTCGGTCAGGTCGAAGATCCTCGTCTCGGTCGCCGGTGAGCACACGGCGTCGATGGCGTCCGTCGTCACGACGGCGCCACGACAGTACGCGGCGAGCTTCTCGATCTCACGTTCGAGGCGTTCCGGCTGCTGGCCGACGAGGGCGAGCAGATGCCGCGCCTCCGCCGCCCCGATCCTCGTGCCATGCTCCCGGGCGGCGGTCCTCTGCACCCACTGGGTGAGTTCGCTGCGCTTCGGCAGGTCGTAGCAGAGCACGCGCTCGTTCCCCTTCTTCGCGCCGCCGAGCGCCTTCACGAGAGCGTCGTCCTTGCCGAAGGTCTGCCCCTCGATCGCGAGGACCGTCCCAGGCATGGGGTCGCGCAGGTAGTCGAGCAACGTCTGGCGCTCCTTCGCCGTCCAGCGGTCGCCGTTGGTGACCAGGACGAGCCTCGTGCCGAGGGCGAAGCTCGGCGTGGCGAGCGCGGCGAGGGTCTCGTCCAATGCCTCCTTGCGACGCACGGCGGCGCGCTTTTCGGCCTCGGCGCCACCGACGTCGACGACCGTCACGTTGAGGTCGCTGCCAGACTCGGCGAGGATGCGGGCGCGCAGCCTCGCGACGGCGCGCCGCACCTTGACACGGTCGCTGCCGAAGATGAGATAGGCGGGCTGCAGGGGCTTTGACGACGGCATCCTCGGGCGAAGGATAGCACGGCCGCTCGACACGTCCCGGGGGTCGCGACCGCACGCCACCCTCATCGCTCCTCGGTCGCGACCGCGAGGGCGGCCTCGTGGACGCTCACCACGACGTCGCCGGCCTGGTCGGTCCGCAGGCACGGGACCCGCGAGGCGGCGAGCAACTGGAGCATCTCCGGCGTCGGATGCCCGAAGGTGTTGGGCCCCACCGAGATCACCGCCAGTGAGGGGTCGAGCGCGTCGAGGAGCGCGTCGTCGACCCCTCCCCGGCTGCCGTGGTGAGGCAGCTCGACGACGTCACAGGGCGGCAGGTCGAGGTCCGCCAGCACCTCGCCCTCGGCGTCGCCGGGAATCAGCAGACGGTGTCCGCCGAGCTCGACCACGACGACGAGGGCAGCATCGTTCTCGCCCTGGTTCCCGGACGCGCCGGGGGGCGGCCGCGTCGGCAGGACCAAGAGGCGCCACCCGTCGCCGGAGAGCGCGACAGGGGCGGTGCACCGCGTGACTTGAGCGCCGTCCGCGGCCAGCTCGCGGGCGAGCCCGTCCAGCGCTGACGACGGCTGCAGCGGCACCGGCAGCAGCGCCGCGCGCACAGGGAGGCGCTGGAGGACGTCCGCCAGCCCGGCGACATGGTCGGCGTGGCCGTGCGAGAGGACGACGAGGTCGACACGCTCGACGCCGAGATGCTGGAGACGCCGGCCGAGAGGCTCGGGGCCGGCGTCGACGAGGATGGTCGGCCCGTCCGCCGCCTGAAACAGCGTGGCGGCGCCCTCGCCGACCGCGAGGAAGCGCACGGTCGGCGTCGTCGGCGCCGCCGGCGCCACCGGGGCGAGCAGTAGCGCGGCGCTGGCGAGCGCCGCGCTGACGAGCGCGACGCGGGCCCTTCGCGTGCGTTCGCCGAGGTAGGAACGCACGCCTAGCCCGCGCCTGCGGGCAAGCAAGTACAAGGTCAGCGCCTCGGCCGACACGAGGATCGCCAGCATGAGACCGAGAGTGGGCCCGTCCCACTCGTAGACGGCGAACGAGAAGCGCCCGAAGAAGCGGGACACCGCGAGCAGAAAGCCGATGAACAACCCGGCGAGGAGGTTGAGGGGCAGCGAGAGCCAGCTCGTGACGAACCCCGCGAGCAGCGAGAGCATACCGAGGAACATGATCGGCCCGAGGACGAAGCCGCCGGCCAGGTTCGCAGCGACCGCGACCAGCGACGTGGAGCCGAAGGCGAGCATCGAGACGGGAGCGGTCGCGAGGCTGGCCGCCGTCGTCACGGCGGCCTGCTCGGCGATCGCCCCCGGAAGGAAGCGCAGGGCGCCCGTCAGCGGCCGCGAGAACAGCAGAAGGCCGGCGACGGCGGCGAACGAGAGCTGGAAGCTGACGTCGAACAGGTTGTTGGGGTTGACGGTCAGCAGCCAGGCGCCCGGGATGAGCCAGACCAGCCAACCGTCGGTCGGACGCGAGGCGAGGACGGCCACGAGTCCCGCGATGCCGGCGATGCCGGCGCGGACGATCGACGGCGAGGCTCCGGTGAGCAGCACGTAGGTCGCGACGATGGGCACGAGGACGACGGTGCGCGTCAGCCTCGGCACGCCGAAGAGCATGAGGGCGCACGACCACATGGCGCAGAGCAGGACGACGTTCTCGCCGGATACGGCCATGATGTGCAGCAGGCCGCTGCGGCGGAAGTCGTCGACGATCTGATCGTCCACACCTTCGTCGTCGCCGAGGACCATGCCTTGAAGCACTTCGGCGACGGGTTCGTGGAGGCCCTTGTAGAGGTGGGCCCGCGAGGCCCGCCGCAACCGGTCGACGAGCCCCTGGACGCCACCCCGACGGCCGACGAGGCGCAGGTCGTCGAGCGCCGCGGCGAGCGCGACATGCTCGCCGCGGCGCTCGAGATAGCGCCCGTAGTCGAAACCTCCGTCCGCCGGGGGCTCCGGCAAGGCCTCGACCTGTACGCCCTCGAGAGCGAGCAGCGCTCCCTCGGTGAGAGGGCCACAATGGTCGATCGCCACCGCAGCTTCGTCGTTGAGGCGCAGGCTCAGGTGGGCGGGTTCGTCGACGGGGGCGCCGTCGACGCCCGTCACCCGCACGGCGAGGTCGAGCTCGTCGTCCTTCTGGACCGGGAGGTCGACGAGCGTCGCGCGTAGCGAGACCCGTTCGCCGACATGGCCCTTGAGCCGCGAGGCGGACAGACCGTCGAGACGTGCGCCGCCGACGGCGAGACCGGCGGCGAGGAGCAGGGCGCCCAAGGCCAAGGGGACCCGCGCCCGCGCGAGGAGCGCGCAGCGGGCCGCCACACTCGACCTGCACGACGGCCGGAGCCGCGCCCGCGCAAGGAGCGCGCCGCCATGAGCCGGCGCCGCGACGCCCGCCGCGGCGTCCACCTCGGCCGACCGGGGCGTCGCCCGCCTACGCCCCGCGCCCAGCGCGGCCAGCGTCGCAAGGGCGGCGAGGGCCGCCGGCGCCCACACCGGCGGGCGCCACGCGAGCGCCAGGCACAGCCCGCCACAGTACGCCGCGAGCAGGAGGTGCGGCGCGGCCAAGCGACGCATCGCCGCTCCTCAGATCGTGATCGCGTCTTTGATGGCGGCGAACTTCGCCTCGCCGATGCCCGGCACGTCCATGAGCTGCTCGATGCTTGTGAACCCGCCGTTGGCGGTGCGGTAGTCGATAATCTTCTGCGCCGTCGACGGCCCGATGCCCATCAACGAGTCGAGCTCGGCCAGGGAAGCGGTGTTGATGTTGACGAGCGCACCGGCGGCGGGCGCCGCGCCCGGGGCCGCGGCGGCCGCGGCGGCGCCGGCCGCGGGGGCGGCGCCGGCGGCCGCGCCGGCGCCGCCGCCGGCCGCCTTCTCGGGGACGACGATCTGCTGGCCATCCCCGACCTTGGCGGCCAGGTTGACACCTGCGAGGTCGGCCTTGGACGTCGGCCCTCCCGCCAGGTCGACGGCGTCGCCGACTCGGGCGCCCGCAGGCAGGCGCACGACGCCGGGGTGACGGACGGCGCCACAGACGTATACGACGACCTCGACCGATGTCCCGGGCGAAGTCGACGCCTGCGCCGACGGCGAGGCGGCGGCGAGCACGAGGGCGGGGGCCGAGCCTGCCCCCGCCTCGCGGGGCAGGACGAGGTACCGCACGCCGAGGGCCACGACGACGATGCCGAGGGCGACGTACGCGTAGATCTGGCGACGTGGCATCTGCATGCCGACCTCCAGGATCGAGGGCGTCCGAGGCAGGCGAAAGGAGACGAACCGGCTGCCCTGCCTGAGACGACCCTAGACCGCCACCGGTCCGCGCACATCACCCCCAAGGGGGGAGCAACCCAGATGACAATGAGGGACCAAGCGGACGGACCTGAGGGCACCCATGGTGGGTCGAGGCGGTCGACGCGACTCTGGCCGTAACGTCATCAGCCGGAGTCTCATAGGCAAGCGTCTTGCGCGGCCTGCCGTTGAGACGGGCAGCGACGGCGTCGAGATCATCCTGTGAGGAGACGGAGAGGTCGGTCTTCCTCGGGAAGTACTGTCGCAAGAGGCCGTTTGTGTTCTCGCATGAGCCCCGCTGCCAGGGTGACTGCGGGTCGCAGAAGGAGACGGCGACGTCCGTGGCGACGCTGAAGACCCGGTGCGCGGCGAGTTCCCTGCCGCGGTCCCAGGTGAGGCTCTGGCGCAGCTGCGCCGAGAGCGTCCGCACCTGCGCCGCCAGCGCGGCGACCACCGTCTCGGTGTCCTTGCCCTCCACCTTGACGAGGATGAGGAAGCGTGTCTGGCGCTCGACCAGGGTGGCGATGTGCGTGTTCGCCCCAGCCGGCCAAGAGGTCGCCCTCCCAGTGGCCGGGGACGGCGCGGCCCTCGGCCTCCGCTGG
>JAKPOQ010000042.1 GCA_029547745.1 Actinomycetes bacterium | reverse complement strand
CCGACGCCGCGGGACTCTCGTTCGGCAAGCCCGAGGACAAGATGGGGCTGCACGGCGACCCGGTCGCCCAGGTGATCTTCGACGGCGTCCACATCGGCGCCCATCACCTGATCGGCGCCGAAGGCCAAGGCATGGCGATCGCCCTGCACGCCCTCGACAACGGACGCCTCGGGATCGCTGCCGCCGCGACGGGCCTGGCTCAGTCCGCGCTCGACGCAGCGACGGCATACGCGATGGAACGTCGCCAGTTCGGGAAGGCGATCATCGAGTTCCAGGGGCTCGCGTTCCTCCTCGCCGACATGGAGGCGGCGGTGACGTCGGCGCGGGCGGCCTACCTGTATGCCGCGCGGCTCAAGGACGCGGGCCGCCCCTACACGAAAGAGGCGTCTGTCGCGAAGCTCGTGGCAACCGACGCGGCGATGAAGGTGACCACCGACGCCGTCCAGGTGTTCGGCGGCTACGGCTACACCCGTGACTTCCCCGTCGAGCGCTACATGCGCGAGGCCAAGGTCACCCAGATCTTCGAAGGCACCAACCAGATCCAGCGGCTGGTCATCTCTCGCCAGCTGCAGCGCGAGAGAGGCTGATCCCGCATGCGCATCACCGATTCCACCGTCGCCCTCGTCACCGGAGGGGCGTCCGGCCTCGGCGGAGCGACCGTTCGGCGCCTGGTCGCCGACGGCGCCAAGGCCGTCGTCCTGGACCTGCCCAGCTCCCCCGGCGCCGCCTTCGCGGCCGACCTCGGTGACGCGGTGCGCTTCGTGCCCACCGACGTTCGCGACGAGGCGCAAGTGCAGGCGGCCGTCGATGCCGCGCGCGAGCTCGGCGAGCTGCGGATCGCCGTCAACTGCGCCGGCGTCGCGACTCCCGGCCGGGTGATCGGTCGCGGCGGGCCGCTGTCGCTTGACACCTTCCGCACGGTCGTCGAGATCAACCTCATCGGCACCTTCAACGTGCTGCGCCTCGCCGCCAACGCAATGCTCGCCAACGAGCCCGTCGACGGCGACCGCGGGGTGGTCGTCATGACCGCGAGCATCGCCGCCTA
>JAKPOQ010000202.1 GCA_029547745.1 Actinomycetes bacterium | reverse complement strand
TGCCTGGGCGATCTGCTGCTGCTCGAGCTGGCGAATGTACGCGGCCTGCTGGGCGGCCATGGCCGGCGTTGCGACCGCCTCCTGTGCCGCGGCGAGAGCGAGCCGATCATTCATCTGGCGGTCGGTGGTGCGGGAGATCTCAGCGAGGTCGGCCGCTCGGCCCGTCAGGTTCTCGCCGTACTGCGCGTAGGCGGCGTCGACCATGGCGTTGCCGGACTGGAACTGCTGGATGTACGGCGCCATCAGCTCGAGCGCGAGCTTCTGCTGGGCCAGGACGTTCTGCTGCGTCAGAGCCTCATCGGCCGCGGCTTGCTGCTCCTGCTGGCCGAGAAGGATCTCCTGCTCCATTCGCGTCTGCATGTCCAGCATGACGGCGGTCCGTGCTTCCTTGTTCCCGGGGTCGTCGAGGTTGCGGAGCTCGTCGGTGTAGCGCGTCGCGTATCGGGCGACCAGGTCGGGATTCACGTCGCCGTACTGCGCCGCGAAGCTGTCGAGGTATTCGGCACCGATCTTGGATTCGCGCTTCACCACCGACTTGTCGTCGTCATTCGCGAACATCGAGTAGATGCCGTAGCCGAGGGCACCGAGCCCAGCCACCGCCCAGCCGACCGGGCCGGAGGCGCCGAGAGCCACCGCAGCGCCGCCGAGCCCTGCCGTGACAGGAAGGGCCTCCCCGGCGCCCGTGAGCCCCTGTCCGGCGTCGTACTGGTCCCAGCCCTTGGTGTCCTCGCCGCCCATGAGCGCCCCGCCACCGGCCTTCAGGACGGGCGCTACGGCCATACCGGCGAGCGCCGGGCCGAGGGCGCCCTTGCCGACCCCGGCGAGCGTCTTGGCCAGGCCCGCCTCGGATGCGAGAGCGGAGCCGGACGCCACGTTGAGGAACTTGCCGCCGGCGGCCGCCGCCTCGGCACTGATCGGATTCACGCCGCGCAGCGCCGCCATGTATCCACCTTCACCGGCGCGGGCCGCCATGGCGCCGGGGAACAGACGCGTCAGGAGTCCAGCTCGTCCAGCTGCCGCCTCGGCACCGAGGGCGGACGCGAGGGGGGAGCCGGGGCCGAGGGCGAGAGGTTCGGCGGCGCCGGTGCCCTGGGCCCAGACTCGACCCGACGAGCCAAGGTCATTGAACGCGGGCCGGGGAGCGGCACCCGGCCCGAGCTCGCCGGCCACCTGTGATGGCGGCAGGGCGGCACGATTGGGGGCCTGCGCGTGCACCCGG
>JAKPOQ010000181.1 GCA_029547745.1 Actinomycetes bacterium | reverse complement strand
CGGCGGGCGCCCCGCCGTACCCTTCGCCGACGCGCGCTCTTACTCGGCGCTCGCCGGCGCCTCACCTTCGGCGGCCTCAGTCGCCGGCGCGGACGCGGACACCGGCCGTACATTGACGGCCTGGTTCCCCTTGCGGCCCTGCGTGACCTCGAACTCGACAAGCTGGTCGGTCTCGAGCGTCGTCACACCCGCGGCGAGACCCGTGATGTGGACGAAGATGTCGTTGTCGTTGTCCTGCGCGATGAACCCGTAGGCCTTGTCGGTCGAGAACCACTTGACTTTGCCTTGAGGCACTGCTTCCTCCTGCTGTTCTGCGAAGCGGGACCTCGACGGCGCTCGGGCCACGGGGCGCGCTCCCCTTGTGTGTACGGGGGTTTATACCCGTCGGCCGCCCACTGTGCGACCCGACGCCGTCAGCGGCGCGTGTCGCGCCCGTCTTGCGGCGACACGACCCGGCTCAGCAGCGCGACACGGCGAAGATCGCGATGCGCGCCGTCAGATTGGGCGCCAGCGGGCGGGCCGGCGGGGGCGCGTCGACCGAACGCAGGTAGAGCTCGTGCTCGATGCAGAGCCCCTCCTCACGGCAGAGGGCGCGAAAATCGCGGATCGTGCAGAGGTGGATGTTCGGCGTCTCCCACCACGGGTACGGCAGATCCTTCGACACCGGCATGCGGCCGAGGAAGAAGAGCCGCCCGCGGACGCTCCAGTGCCCGAAGTTGGGGAAGCTCACCACGGCCAGCCGGCCGACGCGCACCATCTCGCGGACGATCATCCGCGGCCGTCGGAGCTGCTGCAGGCTGAGGCTCAGGATGACCACGTCATGCGAGTCGTCGCCGAAATCGGCGAGGCCCTCGTCGAGGTCGCCGTGGAACACAGAGAGGCCCTTGGCGACGCACGCCTCGACGGCGGCTTGGGAGATGTCGACGCCGCTCCCCCGGACGTGCTTCTCGCGGACCAGCTCGGCGAGCAGCTCGCCGTCGCCACAGGCGAGATCGAGCACCGCCGCCCCCTCGGGGACGAGGTCCTTGATCAGCTTGTAGTCGATACGCGACACGGCGACTATCTTACGACGCGCGCACGCTCAGACGGACCGCGCGTACGAGCGCGCGCCGCTCGTGAGGAAGGCCGAGATGACGCCCTCCATCTTGTCGCGCTCAAGGAGAAACGCATCGTGACCGAAGCGCGTCGTCACTTCGTAGTAGCTGACGTGTTTGTGCGTCGCGCGCAGCGCGCCGACGATCTCCTTGAGCTGGTACGGCGGGTGCAGCCAGTCGCTCGAGAACGAGAGGACGAGGAAGCGCGCCCGCACGTCGCGGAACGCGGACACCAGGCTGCCTTGACGACGGGAGAGATCGAAGTAGTCGAGCGCCCGCGTGATGTAGAGGTACGTGTTGGCGTCGAAGCGGTTCGTGAACGCGAGGCCCTGATGGTGCAGGTAGCTCTCCACCTCGAAGTCCGGGTTGAAGGTGAACGTGTAGTCATGGATGTCCTGGAGCCGGCGGCCGAACTTCTCTTCCATGGCCTCGTCGCTCAGGTAGGTAATGTGGCCGATCATGCGGGCGACGGCGAGCCCCTTGATCGGCGGCTTGCCGCCGTAGTAGTGCCCGCCGCGCCAATCCGGATCGGCCATGATCGCCTGCCGGCCGACTTCGTTGAAGGCGATCGCCTGCGTGGGCTGCCGGGCGGCGGTCGCCATCGGGACGGCGAGGTGCACGCGCTCCGGGTGCGACACCGCGAGATCGAGCACCTGCATGCCGCCCATCGAGCCGCCGACGGCGGCGAGCAGCTTCTCGATGCCCAGGTGGTCGAGCAGCAGTAGGTGGGCCTCGACCATGTCGTGGATGGTGATCATCGGGAAGTCGGTGCCGTACGGCCGGCCGCTGGCCGGATCGATCGACGAGGGGCCGGTCGAACCGCCGCACCCGCCGATCACGTTGGCACATACGACGAAATACTTGTCCGTGTCCAAGGCCTTGCCCGGGCCGATCAACATGTCCCACCACCCGGCGCGCCGCTCGTTGGCGCTGTGTCGGCCGGCGACATGGGCGTCGCCCGACAGGGCGTGGAACACCATGACGGCGTTGTCGCGCGCCTCGTTCAGCGTGCCGTAGGTCTCGTAGGCGATGGTGACCGGCCAGAGGCGGCCGCCGCCCTCGAGCTCGAGCGTCCGGCCCGGCTCGTCGAACGTGACGCGCTTCGTCCTCACGATGCCGGCCGAGCCGGCGTCGGGGTCGAGGCCGACGGGGACGTCCCCTATCTCCAGTCGCGTCGTGTGCGCTGCGTCACCCATGGCCGACGATTGTAGCTTGGGGGCGCGACCGGCGACGCCCTGGACGGGAGTCTGGCTTCCGCGGCGCCGCCTCAAGCCTTCGCCAGAGCCTGGTCGATGTCGGCGATGATGTCGTCGAGCGTCTCGACGCCGATCGAGAGGCGGACGAAGTCGTCGGTCACGCCGGCGGCGAGACGCTCGTCCGGCGTGAGCTGCGCATGCGTCGTCGTCGCGGGATGGACGCACAACGATTTGGCGTCACCGAGGTTGGCCAGATGCGAGAGCAGCTCCGTGCCTTCGACGAAGCGCCGCCCTGCTTCGCGCCCGCCGCGGATACCGAAACCGATCATCGCCCCGTAGAGCCCCCGGTAGTGGTACTTCGCCGCGAGGTCGTGCGAGGGACACGACGACAGGCCCGGATACGCCACCCAGTCGACCTTGCCGTGGCCCTCGAGGAACGCGGCCACCGCCTGGGCGTTCGTCGAGTGGCGCTCCATGCGCAGGGGCAAGGTCTCTATCCCCTGCGTGATGAGGAAGGCGTTGAAGGGCGACAGCGCGGCGCCGACGTCGCGCAGCAGCGTCACCCGGAGCTTCACGGCGTAGGCGAGCGGGCCGAAGGTCTCGACGTAACGCAGGCCATGGTAACTGGAGTCGGGTTCGACGAGGCCGGGAAAGCGGCCGCTCGACGCCCAGTCGAAGCGGCCCGCATCGACGACGGCGCCGCCGATGGACGTCCCGTGGCCGGCCATGAACTTGGTGAGCGAGTGGACGACGATGTCAGCCCCGTGGTCGAGCGGTCGCACCAGATACGGCGTCGGCATCGTGTTGTCGACGATGAGCGGTAGCCCGGCATCGTGGGCGACCGCCGCGTAGCCCTCGAGGTCGGCGCTGTCGAGACGCGGGTTGCCGACGGTCTCGACGTACACGGCCTTCGTCTCGGGACGGATGGCGGCGCGCACGGCGTCGAGGTCGTCCGTGGGCGCCATCGTGACGCCGATGCCGAGCTTCGCGAACGTATGCATGAAGAGGGTGTGCGTCCCGCCGTAGAGGCTCGCCGCCGAGACGATGTGGTCGCCCGACCCGGCGATGTTCAGGACCGCGAACGTGATCGCCGACTGCCCGGACGAGAAGGCCACGGCCGCGGCGCCGCCCTCCAGGGCGGCGACGCGCTTCTCGAGCACGTCCGTCGTCGGGTTCATCATCCGCGTGTAGATGTTGCCGGGTTCCTCCAGGTTGAAGAGCCGGGCCGCGTGCTCGGCGCTGCGGAACACGTAGGCCGTCGTCTGGTAGATGGGCAGGGCGCGCGATCCCGTCGCGGGATCGGGTTCCTGGCCGGCGTGAAGGGCGAGGGTCGCGAAACCCTGCGGCGCGGCGTTCTGGCTGTCTTCCGTCATGGCTGCTCCTGTGGACGTGACCCACGAAGCATACGCCCGCGCGGGCTAGTCCGCGGACGGCCGCGACCGCAGCGGGCGCGCCCGCACGAACGACGGCCGGGATCGCGGCGGGCGCGCCCGATCAAGGCCAACGTCACCGGCATGGGCGACACGACAGCCGAGCTCGCAGCGGGCGCGCCCGCACAAGGACGGCGGCCGGCAGCGCCGGAGGGGGCGCGATGCTACGATGCGACCATCGTGGACGACGTGCGCGAGATCTTGCGGCGCGAGCTGCCCGGCCTCGAAGAGGCCGTGCCTCTCGCGCCGCTCTGCGCCTACGGCGTCGGCGGCCCGGCGGAGTTGCTTTATGTGGCGCGCGACACCAACGCGCTCGCTTTCGCCGTCCGCCTGGCCCGCCAACTCGAACTCCCGCTCACCGTACTGGGGCGCGGCACCAACGTGCTTGTCGGCGATGAAGGCCTGCCGGGGCTCGTGGTCCTGGCACGCGGCGAGCGCCGCACGCTCGACGACGACGTGCTGCGCGTCGAGGCCGGCGCCGAGCTGCCCGGACTGGTCGCCGATCTTGCCGGGCAGGGCCTCGCCGGCCTCGAGTTCGCGGGCAACATCCCCGGCTCGGTCGGCGGCGCCATCGTCGGCAACGCCGGCGCCTACGGACGCGCGGTCAGCGACGCCCTCCTCGAGGTCCAGTTCCTCGACGGGCGCGTCGAGCGCCGCGCCACGCCGGCCTCGCTCGGCTTCGGCTACCGCACCAGCATCTTCAAGTCGCGACCCGACCTCGTCGTGCTGGCAGCCACGTTCGCCCTGTCACACAGCGACGCGGCGGCGTTGCGCGCCGAGATCGCTCACGACGCCGAGCGGCGGCGCCGCAAGCACCCGTTGGGCTGCGCATCCTGCGGGAGTTTCTTCAAGAACCCTTCGCGCGAGCTGCCTGCCGCCCGTCTCATCGAGGACGCCAGACTGAAGGGCCTCACCATCGGCCGGGCGCAGGTCAGCGCCATGCACGCCAACTTCCTCGTCGCCCTCGAAGGCGCGACGGCGGCCGACATCCTCGCCCTTGCCGCCGAGGTCAGGCGGCGCGTCTTCGAACAAAGCGGCTACCGCCTCGAAGAGGAGGTCCGCCTTCTCGGCGTCGAGCCGCCCGGCAAGGACATCCCCGCCGGCCTGCTCGCCGCGCCCTGACGACCGGGACCGGGCCGGCGCCGTCTCGGGGAGAGTGCGCCCTTGACCCGACGCGCCGCCACCCGAGGAGAGCGCGTCCCTTGACCCGACGGGCCGCCCCTCTCCCGCCGGCCGCCGGCGCCGCGACTATACTCCTGGCCATCGCGGCGAACCTGCGCCGCCAGTCAGGCGTCACTTCCGCTGGAGGAAGAGAGATCGACGAGCTGCCGTCCGGCCTCGTAGACCGAATGCGCCGAGCGCAGCCCGAGGCGCGGGCCGAGTTCTTCCGCCGCTACGCGCCCCAGGCCCGCCGCATCCTCTTCCTGCAGGGCCTCTGTGACGAGGTCGACGACGCCGTGCAGGAGGTGTTCATCAAGGTCTTCCGCGCCGACCTGCCGGACGAGCGACGCTTCCTCGCCTGGTTCTACCAGCTCATCCTCAACACCGGACGCGACCAGGGCCGCCGGCGCAAGACCCGCCGCGGTCTGGTCGAACGGCTGGAAGGACTGGCAGTGACAGCACAGCGCACTGAAGACGAGGGGGTGGCTCCGGACCCGGCTATGCAGCTCGCGGCGGTCGACCCTGCCCTACGGGTCGCCCTGGATGGACTCGCGCCAGAGTCTCGTGAGGCGGTCGCCCTGCGCTTCTTCGCCGACCTGTCCCTGGAGGACATCGCGAGCGCGCAGCAGGTGCCCTTGGGCACCGTCAAGTCACGCCTGCACACGGCGTTGGCGCGGCTACGACGGGCGCTCGCCGAGGCGGGATACGAGCGCGCGAGTGTGACGACGACCGAGCGTGACGACCACCGAGCGTGAGTGTGAGTGCGACGACGACCGAGCGTGACGACGACCGAGCGTGATCATGAACGAGCGTGACGACATGGCAGATGGCGTGCCCAGTGGCCCCGACGGCGTGCCCAGTGGCCCGGGACAGAGCGACGTCCCGGGCGGTTACGGGACGCCGGGCGGGAGCGCCGTGCGGAGCGAGGACAGCGTCCAGGAAGAAGAAAGACCGCCGGACGAGCGCCGGCCCCAAGATGAGAGCGCCTTCACCGACGAACGCGTCCTGGCGTTCGCGCTCGGACCGGACGACGACCCCGAGCTGCGGGCGGCGGCCGCCGGAGACGCCGGGCTGCGTGCCCGGATCGAGACGACGCGCGCCGACGTCGACGCGATCGGCGCCGGCCTCGACCGCATCGTGCCGGCGCCACCCGACGGCTACACCGACCTCGCCGACGAGCGCTGGAAGCGGCTGCGCGAGCACATGACGACGCCGGCGACGGCGCGCCGGCGCCCCCTGTGGGTACGTGTCCTCGTCCCGGCGGCGGCGGTCGCCGCCGTGCTCGTCGCCGGCGTCGTCGGCCTTCAGCACTTGAGCGGCGGCGCGACGACGCATGTCCGGAGCGCCGCCGAGCAGCCTGTGGAGAGCTTCAGCGACCAGACCCGCTCCGCCCAGGACGGCGTCCCGGGCGGTGCCGCGACGGGCGGCGAAGGCGCATCGCGGGAACCCCTCCTCCTCGGCGCCCCCGACCCGTCCGGATACGCCGCGGTGGTCGTCGCCCGCGCCGCTTCGCCGGCGGACCTGAGCCAGCGCTTCACGGTCGTCCGCGTCCTGCGCGACGCCGGCGGCGACTTGGCGGTCGGCGATGGACTGAAGCTCGTCGTCGTCGACCGCGCGATCGCCGCCGACCGGCTGGTCGTGCTCTACCTGGACCCCAGGTCGACGCCATCACCTTCCCGCAGCGCGCCGCTGTCGCCAGTGCCGGCGCCGATGGCCGCGGGGACCGAGGCGGCGGTCGTCGCTTATGAGTACCGCGGCCAGAGCGCTTTCGCACTCCGGCTGCCTCCCGGGACCGACCCTGATGCGGTGAAGCTGCCCTGAGCGTTCCGGGCGCGGACCGTTCGCTCTGCCCGTGTCCGCGAGTACACTTGCCGCGGAGCAGCTCGCGAGGGACGCGGCAGGCGCGACGAAGGCGCGGCAAGCGCACGACAGAGGAGGAGGCGGTGCCAGCTCTTCTTGCCGGCAAGAACATCTTCGTCGCCCGGATACCTGTCCTCCACGGCGTCGTCCACAGCATCGCCTGGGCGCCGGCCGAGGACCTCCACGTCAGGTTCGTCGAGACGTCGAGGGACGGCTTTGCCGCCGCCCACGACATCAGCTCGTACTCGCTGATCGCCCTCGCCCGTGAGACGCAGCGGCTCATGACCGCGGGCGGGGCGATCGTGACCATGACCTACGCCGGCGCGCGGCGGGTCGTCCCGAACTACAACGTCATGGGCCCTGCCAAGGCGAGCCTCGAGAGCTCGGTGCGCCACCTCACCGCCGACCTCGGGCCGGCCGGCATCCGCGTGAACGCGGTCTCGGCCGGCCCTGTCGCCACCGTCGCCGCGCGCACCATCAAGGACTTCAGTAGCATGCTCGAGCCGCTCGAGAGCTACACGCCGCTGCGCCGTAACGTGAGCGCCGCCGAGGCCGCCGCCGTCGTCTTCCTGCTCAGCGACCTGGCGCGGCCCGTCACCGGAGAGGTGTTTCATGTCGACGCCGGCGCCCACGCGGTGACGTGAGCTCGGACATGCCGTGATCGCCTACTGCGCCAGGGACCTCGCTTCGGGCCGCGAGCTCACAGCGCACGGTGACGTGGTCATGCCGTCGTGGAGCACCATCAAGGTGTTGCTCGCGGCGGCGTTCTGGCGCGCCGTCGAGGCCGGAGACCTTCACGAGGCCCGGCCGTACGCCTTTCAGCCCTGGCAGGCGGTCGGAGGCTCAGGCGTGCTATACGGGTTCCGCCACGCCGCGAAGATCACGCTCGCCGACCTCACGCACCTTTCCCTCGCGGTCAGCGACAACGACGCCACCAACATCGTGCTGAGCTTCGTGGGCCTGGACCGGGTGAACGCCCTTGCCGACGAGTTGGGACTGGCGGCCACGCGCATGCGCCGCGCGATGATGGACGCGGACGCGCGCACGGCCGGCCGTGACAACACGACGAGCGCCCGCGACATGGCCGACCTGCTCACGGAGCTCGCGCAGGGGCCGCATCTCGGCCCGGCCGTGCGCGCGCCCATCCTCGCCGCGCTGGAGAAGACCGAGCACCGCGACGGCGTCGCCCGATACTTGCCGCCGGACGCGGTCTATGCGGGCAAGCTCGGCGACGACATGCCCGACGGCCGCTACGCCCACGATTGCTGTCTCGTGCGCCGCGGCGGGCGGACCCTGGCCCTCGCCGTCCTCAGCGACGGCCGGGAGGGCTACGAGGCGGTCTCGCGCCTCGGCGCGGCGCTGGTCGCCACGTTGACCGGCGGCACGGACGTGCCGCCTGCGCCAAGGGATCGACACCACCCGTAGGGGCGACGGCGCAGGCGCGCCGCACCGACCGCATTCACCGGCGACCACCGAGGCCGCGCCGCAGGCGACCGGGGGGCCGCGCCGCAGGCGACCGGGGGGCCGCGCCCCAGGCGGCCGGGGGGCCGCGCCCCAGGCGGCCGGGGCTGGGTCTCTTACTCCTCGCGCAACCGCACGCCCAGGCCCGGTTCGTCCGACGCCGTCAGGCGATCGGCCCGGATCCGGATGCCGACATACGGGTCGGCGGCCAACAACAGGGCGCCGTCAAGGTCGACGTGGTCGGCAAGGCCGGCGATCTGCAGCGCCGCGGCGATGCCCAAGCTCGACTCGACCATGCAGCCGAGGAGCACCTGAAGACCGCGGCCGCGGCAGGCCGAGACCAGTGAGAACGCGTGTGCGATGCCACCTGCCTTGCCAAGCTTGACGACCACTCCGTCGTAGAGCTCGCCCACGGTCTCGAGGTCGGCGAGCGTCAGCACGGCCTCGTCGGCGAACAGGGGGACAGGCGAACGCTCGTGCAACCAGAGCTGGTCGTCCGCCGCAGCCGCCGGCAGCGGCTGCTCGACCAGCTCGGCTCCCAGCCCAGCCAGCTCCTCCAGGGCGCGCGCCGCCCGCTCGCGGTCCCAGCCTTCGTTGGCGTCGAAACGGAACGTGGTCCCCGGCAGCTCGCGGGCAACAGCGCGCGCCAGCTCGAGGTCGCCCTCGAACCCGAGCTTGACCTTGAGCGTCTGGAAGCCGTGCGCGGCGCGCGCCTGCGCGAGCATCTCGTCGCGAGCCCCGATGGCGATCGTGTACGACGTACGCACGGACGGCCTGACGAGGCCGAGCATGCGCCACACCGGCTCGCCGGCCTGCTTGCCGGCAAGGTCCCAGGCGGCGGCGCTCAGGGCGGCGCGGAGGGCCGGCCACGGCAGGACGCCGCCCGTGGGCGCCGCCATCCCACCCGCCAGCGCCGCCGCCTCACCCGCCAGCGCCGCCACATCACCCGCCAGCGCCGCCGCGTCGCCCGCCAGCGCCGCCGCGTCGCCCGCCAGCGCCGCCGCCTCAGCGCTGAACGCGAGCTCGTCGCAGAAGGCCTCGACGGCCGCCGGCCCCTCGAGGTCGGCGATCTCCGGGGCGAGGCGCTCGAGCAGGGCCAGACCACTCGCGCGGCTCTCACCGTAGCGCCGGTTGGGCGCCGCCTCGCCGGAGCCGCACACGTCGTCCGGCGTGCGCAACGTCACGACGTAGTTCTCGAACGTGGAGTGCGTCCAGCGCGAGATCCCGAACGGCACTGCCGTCCGCAGGTCAATCTCGCGCAGCGAGAGGCTGACAGTCATCCCGGGGCTTCCGTCGCCTATCCGTCCCGGCGGCAGCCTAGCACCGCCGCGCGGTCCGTGTCGCCGTCGGGCGCACGCGGCGGCGTCACCTGCGCCGCGCGGACACGCAAGGTAGCGCCTGACGCCCCGCGCATCGAGCGCCTCGGCCCCGCGCCTCCAGCGCCTCGGCCCCGCGCCTCGCGTCCAGCGCCCTCCCGCCGCGCGCCTCCGACAGTCGTAAAGGGGAGCTCCGAGGATTAGACTGCGCTGCCATGGAGTTGACGACGTCACGGCTCCTCGACGTCACGGACCTCACCGTGGATTTCGCCTCGATGGAGGGGACGGTGCACGCCGTCGACCAGGTGAGCTTCGCGATCGCCCCGGGCGAGCTCGTCGGCCTGGTCGGCGAGTCCGGCTGCGGGAAGAGCGTCACGGCGACCGCCGTCCTC
>JAKPOQ010000166.1 GCA_029547745.1 Actinomycetes bacterium | reverse complement strand
GAGGTCTTGGGCTTCATCGACCGCGTCGACTGGATCGACGACGAGACCGTCGAGGTCATCGACTACAAGACCAACCACCAGCTCTTCACCCGCGACGAGGTCGACACCTCGCTGCAGATGAGCCTCTACGAGGTGGCGGTGCGCCGCCTCTGGCCGTGGGCGAAGAGGGTGAAGCTGACCTTCTGGATGCTGCGCCACGGCGTCCGGCAGGAGACGAAGCGCACCGAGGAGCAGCTCGCCGACGCGCTCGCCTACGTCGAGACCCTCGGGCGGCAGACCGAGACCGCGACGGAATACCCGGCGCGTCTCAACAGCAACTGCTCCTACTGCGACCACCGCAAGCAGTGCCCGGCCTACGCCGACGCGCTCAAGGGCAAGCGCGAGTTCATCGCCTCCGACCTCGCCGATCTCGAAGCCGTCGCGAAGGAGCGCGAGGAGGTGGCTCGCCTCGCCAAGGCACTCTACGCCCGAAAAGAGGAGCTGGAGGACATCCTCAAGGCGCAGCTCAAGGAGCGCGACGAGCTGGTGCTCGGCGGCGTCCGCTACCGGATGTTCGCGACCACGAGCCTCGACTACCCGCTCGAGCCGACGCTCTCGCTGCTCGCCGACGCGACGGGGCTCTCGCGCGACGAGGTGCTCGGCAAGCTCGGAGCCATCGACAAGAAGGCGCTCGACGCGCTCCTCAAGTCGCTGGGCAAGAAGCTCGACAAGCCGCGCGTCTCGCTGCTGAAGGCCGAGATCGAAGCGCACGCCGACAAGCGCATGTCGCCGCGCCTCTGGGCGAAGGAGGTGGCGTGATGCTGCTCCCGCCGCCCCTCGACCCGGCGTCGGCAGCCGCCGCGCCCATCATCGCCCACGGCGCTCCGCGCCTCGCACGCCGGGCGCCGAAGACGACCATCGCCTTCGTCGACCTCGAGACCACCGGACTCGATCCGTCGCGGCACGACATCATCGAGATCGGCATCATCCGCGTCGACGCGCGCACGCTGGAGGTGCTGGACGAGCACGAGGCGCTCGTCGCACCCGAGCGTCTCGGAGAGGCGCAGCTCGACGCGCTGGCGATCAACGGCTTCACGACGGCGGCATGGGAGCACGCGCGCCCGCTCCGCGAGGCGTTGCTCGAGGTGGCCCCGCTCCTCGAGAGCGCTCTCGTCGCCGGCCACAACGTCGGCTTCGACTGGGCCTTCCTCGAGGCTGGCTTTCGCCGCTCCGGGCTCGCGCTGCCGAACGTCGACTACCACCGGCTCGACACCGCGAGCCTCGCGTGGCCGCTGGTCGTCACGGGTGAGCTGCCGTCGATGTCGCTCGAGCCGCTCGCGAAGCTGCTCGGGCTGGAGCGCCCGCATCCGCATCGTGCGCTCGCCGATGCCCGCTGCTCGCTGGAGGTCGCGCGGCGGCTCGTGGAGCGCATGCGCGCGGGCGGTGTCGTCACCGGGCTCCCGGTGGACGAACGGCAGATCTGCGACGCGCTCCTCGGCCGCCTGGCGCAAGGCCGTCGCCAGTACGGTCCGTGGCGCCTCGACGACGGCCGCGACTACCCGAGCGAGGCCTACGCCGAGGTACTGGACGGCCTGCACTACACCGCCGCCGAGCTGGTGCGCCGTCGTCGCATCGAGGCGGGTCGTCGTCGCCGCGTCTACGTCTGCCATCCCTTCGCGAACGACCCGGCCGGCAACATCGAGCGCGTCCGCGCGATCAGCCAGTTCCTCATCGACGACGGCGCGCTCCCCATCGCGCCGCACCTCTACCTCCCGCAGCTCATCGACGAAGCGACGGGCCGCGAGCAGGCGCTCTCGCTCTGCCTCGACCTGCTCGCCACCTGCGACGAGGTCCGCGTGTTCGGCGACCTCGTCACCGAGGGCATGGAGCGCGAGCTGCGCGAGGCGAAGCGGCTTGGGCTGCCCGCTCACTTCGTTCGCGAGGTGCGAGCATGAGCGGCGCGCACTCTCGGAGGAAGGGCGCTGGCTTCGAGCGCGAGCTCGTCCAGCGCTTCCGCGAGGTCATGCCGGACGCGAGCATCCGGCGCGGCCTCCAGTACCGCACGGGCGAGGAAGCTCCCGACGTCGACTGCCCGGTGTTCTGGCCGGAGGCCAAGCGCGGCAAGCAGCCGAACGTCCGGGCCGCGCTGCGCCAGGCGACGAACGCCGCCCCGCCCGGGCGCATCCCCATCGCCATCATCCGCGACGACCGCGCCGAGCCGTTCGTTGCTCTGAGCCTCGACGACTTCCTCGAGTTCGTCGCCGAGTGGTGGGCGCGGAGGGACAAGTGAAGAGCGCCCTCCGCAACGACCTCGAGCGGCTGCGACGCGACGCGCTGTCCGTGCGCCATGGCCATGCCTTCGAGTCGGGCCGCGCCAGGCAGCCCGCCATCGCGGCGCACGCCGACGCGGCCTCCGTGCTCGCCATGCTCGACGACGAAGCGGAGGGCACCTACGCGGCGCGCGAGGCGCTCACCGAGGCGATCATCCGCGAGCACCGGGCGAGCCGCGCTTCGGTGTGGGCGTCCATCCTGCTCGGCGCGTTCAAGCCGATGCTGGTGCGCCTGCGGGGCCGCCTTGTCAGCGACACGGTCCCGGGCGACGAGCTCGACCAGCTCGTGGTGACCGCGTTCCTGGCGGCGCTCACGGAGGTGCCGCTCATGGATCGCCTGCCGATGAGGCTGCGCCAGCGCACCGAGCGGCAGGTCTTCGCGTTCCTTCGCAAGGAGCGCGAGCAGCGCCACCCCGGCATCGACGTCGAGGCGCTGGAAGACCTCGACCCGGACTCCCTCGCCCCCCGTCGCGCGCGCACGGACGAGGAGCTGTACGACCTCGCGCTTCTCATTCAGCGCGCCGTCCAGGAGGGAGTGTCAACGAGCGGGCTCGACGTGGTCGAGGCGACGGTGCTGCGCCGAGAACTTCTGCGCGCGTACGTCGAGCGCCTCGAGCCTGACGACGACGTGGCCCGCGAGCGTCTCTACCAGCGCCTCAAGAGGCAGCGGTCGCGCGCGATGCAGCGCTTGAAGTCGCTGCTCACCACCACGTCCCCGATCCAGCTCTCCATCGGCTTCTGAGGGCACATGGCGAAGAACAAGCACGCGAAGATTGGCCGTCCCACGAAGGGCGAAGGCCCGAAGCTCTCGAACCCCGACGAGGTCGAGCGCCTGCTGGTCGAGGGCGAGGTGGTGCCCGATGAGCACGGCGAGGCGAAGCGCGTCTGGCTCACGCAGAGGGATGTCGCTGCACGGTTCGGGGTCGCGGTCAGCACCATCGCCGCCTTCGCGAAGGAGCACCGGACCACGGAGCGTCGCGAGGAGCTGCGCGCCCAGCTCGACCCACCAAAGACCACGCCGCCGCCGAAGGTCGAGCGCTCCGTCGAAGCGCCCGAGCCCAGCGACGTCGTGCGCGCGAGCGTCGAGGACAGCGCAGAGCCCACGACCGAGAACACCGCACCCTCGGATGAGCGTCGTCGACCCGGCCGGCCTCGTCACCAGCAGGCGCCCGTCATCCCGTTCGCGGAGCTGGATCGCTTGCTCGTCTTCGGCGAGGTGTCGATGAACGACGACGGCACGTCGAACACCGTCTACCCGACGTACCGCGAGCTGGCCGAGAAGTACGGCGTCGCCCCGAGCGTCATCGCCGACTACGCGAAGAGCCACAACACGATGCACCGCCGCAAGTACGGCGAGCACCGCATCGAGGCCCGGCGCGACGAGAAGATCATCGAGGCACGGGCGACCGCCGAGGCGATCACGGTCGCCGAGATGCTCGCGCTCATCGACGAGTTCCTCATCAAGTTTCGGGAGGCGCTCAAGGAAGGTCGCGTCCGCACCGACAGCCCGGCCGACGTCAACACGCTCATCCGGCTCAAGTCGTTCCTCGAGGGCGGCGCCGACTCGCGGCAGGAGATCCGCCACATGCTCTCGCTCGAGGTGCTATCGGAGAAGCACGAGCGTTACCTGCGCGACCTCGAGTCCTCGACGCCCGCGATGGCCGGCATCATCGACGTGCGCGGTGAGACGGTCAAAACCGAGCACGGGAAATCGAACAGCGCGGGCGGTGTTCGGTTGCCCCCCTCGCGCTCGATTCGGGACGGCGACGCGGAACCGAACCTGTCCCAGCACCTGCGCGACGAGGTGCGCCGCCTCGTGCGCCTTGCCAGCGAGCTCGCGGAGCATATGGGCGCCGACCCGGACGACGCCGAGCTGATCGAGAACCAGGTCCTCGGGGCGGCGGCAGCGGTCGAGGCCGCGCTGGGTGCGCACCAGGCCGCCGACGTTGGCCCACGTGGCGCGAACGGCGAGGAGGACGAGGGATGATCGCTCCCGGCGCAGCCGCGCGCTCACGCGGCCAGGACGACGAGACGCTCGCCGATCCACGGAAAGTGGCGGTACGGCTCCCCGAGATCGGCGCGTTCGAGGCGCTCGAAGTCCCCGAGAACGCGCGCTGCACCGGGCGCCAACCGCCGCTTTTCTCTCTTAGCGGCGGTCGGGGCGCGCCCTCGTGGAGCACGCCTACCATGCCGGCCCACGGCGTCGGCACGCCGGCATGGGCCTCCGCATGCCTACAGCCTGCCGAAGGGGGGGAGGGGTCCGTTTTTCGTGGCGCCGCGCGCCCGCCCCAGGGTGCCTGGGGCCTTTTCCGAGTGGGTCAGTTTTGGAAAACCGAGCAGCCCTGCGATTCGAAACCGAACGCCGAACAGGAAACCGAGCACGCGCGCCCGTTCGGTTCTGTTCGGCAAGTGGGTCTCGGGCGCGGCGCGGGCTCAGCAGACGAGCCCCTGGACCGCCCGGAGCAGCTCGTCGTCCGTGGGGTGCGTGTAGATGCTGGTCGTCACCACCGACTTGTGGCGCGCGAACTTCTGCGTGAGCCGGAGGTCCTTCGACTGCCGGTAGACGGCGCTGCAGGCGTGGTGGCGCAGCGTGTGAAACCCCACGTGGCGTTCGAAGCCGGCGCGCTCCTGCCAGACCGCGAAGAGGTGCCGGAGCTGGCGCGCCGAGAGCCGTCGTCCGAGGCGGCTCACGAAGACCGGCGTGGTGGGCGTGATGGTCTCGCCGGCGCGCTTGCGCGTCGCGAGGAGCCGCTCGAGCTTGGCGCGCACGGCGTCGGGCAGCAGCACCTCCTG
>JAKPOQ010000141.1 GCA_029547745.1 Actinomycetes bacterium | reverse complement strand
AGGAAGCGGCGACACGGGTCATGCCCGAGACGCCGACCGCCGTGAAGCCGGCCACAGGCACCCCGGGCTCGCCGCCGCCCTCCGCTCCGTTGGGACGCAGCGTCCCGCCGCCGGGAGGCCGGGGCCGCGATCGCAGACTCTGGCTGGTCGCCCTCGCCGCGGCGGCGGTCGTCGCCGTCATCGTCGTGTGGGCGGTCGCCTTGCGCGACACTGGCGAGCGGTTCGTCGGCACATGGGCCCCGGCGGACGGCAGCGGCGGCGGCCTCGTGGTGTCCTTGCGCGACGGGCGTTTCACAGTCTCGATGTACGACGAGGGCCTGGAGCTCCTGGGGACATATCCGGCGGCGCGCGACGGCGACGTCCTCACGTATCGCTTCACCGACACGCGCAGCGGCCGCGGGCTGATGAAAGCGACGCTCACGCACGACGAAGACCTCGACGTCCTCACCCTGCGTCTGACGGGCCCGAGCTCCGAGGGAGTGGCGATCGACTACGTCCGCGTCGACGCGCTCTCCGCAGCCAGTCCCACGCCGACGCCGGCCGCCAGCGCGGTCCCCGTCCCGACGGTGAGCGCCACCGGGACGGCGAGCCCCACGGCTTCGCCGACCGGCTCGCCGTCGCCGAGCCCCTCGCCGACCACGACCGACACGGCGGCGCTCGACCGCCAGGTCATCGACGGCCTTACGGCGATCAACAACGGCATCGTGGCCTGGTCGGCCGCGAACGGGGGCGTCTACCCGACGACGGACCAGGTCACGGCGACTGGAGCGGTCGCTGGGTACGTCTCGACCTGGCCCACGAACCCGTACACCGGCCGACCCATGTCGCCCGGGACGGGGACGGGCGACTACACGTACGAACAACTGGATGGCGGCCGCAGGTACAGGCTCACCGGCTACCTGTCCTCCGGGACCTTCACCATCCCCTGAGGAGAGTCCGCGATGCGCGCCGTCCGCGTCCATGAGTTCGGCCCGCCGGAGGTCCTCGTCGTCAAGGATGTACCCGACCCCCTGCCCGGCGTCGGCGAGGTCCTCGTACGAGTAGCCGCCGCCGGCGTGAACCCGGTCGACACGTACATCCGCGCCGGGACGTACAGCGAGCTCCCGGGCCTCCCGTACACGCCGGGCAGCGACGCCGGCGGCGGCGTCGCGGCCCTGGGGCCCGGCCCGGGCGACGGACTCGAGATCGGCCGCCACGTCTACACCTCGGGCTCGGTCAGCGGCACCTATGCCGAGTTCGCGGTCTGCCGGGTCGCCGACGTCCACGTCCTTCCGGACACGCTCGATGCCGTGCAGGGCGCCGCGGTCGGCACGCCGTACGCGACGGCCTGTCGCGCGCTGTTCCAGCGCGCCCGGGCCGTCGCCGGAGAGACCGTGCTCGTCCACGGCGCCTCCGGCGGCGTCGGCCTCGCGGCCGTGCAGTTCGCCCTGGCAGCCGGGCTCGAGGTCATCGGCACCGCCGGCAGCGACGCCGGACGCGCGCTCGTCGCCGCCCAGGGAGTCGCCAACGTCCTCGACCATGGCGACCGCGACCACCTTACCGCGCTCGTGGAGCTCACGGGCGGTCGTGGGGCTGACGTCATCATCGAGCCTCTCGCCAACGTCAACCTGGGGGTCGACCTACGCGCGCTGGCCCCACGGGGCAGGGTCGTGGTGGTCGGCAGCCGCGGCACCGTGGAGGTGACGCCGCGCGACCTCATGGACCGCGAGGCCGCCGTGCTCGGCATGCGGATGCCGAACGCCACGGCGGCCGAGCTGGCCGAGATCCACGCGACCATCGCCCGCGGTCTCGCCGACGGGACCCTGCGGCCCGTCATCGGCCGCCGGCTGCCGCTCGAGGACGCGCCCCGGGCCCATCGCGAGATCATCGAGGGGAAGGCGACGGGCAAGATCGTCCTCGTGCCCTGAAGCCGCCCGGACGTTCCTCCGCCACAGACGGGGATGTACGATGCCGGCGGGGCATCCGGCACCGTCTCCTCTGGGAGGGCACCGTGACCGACTACCGTTCTCGCAGCATGTGGCTCGACGGCGTCCCCGGGGAGCTCGCCCCCCGGGACCCGCTCCCCGGTCCCATCGACGTCGACGTCGCCGTCGTCGGCGCCGGTCTGACGGGGCTCTGGACCGCCTACTACCTCAAGAAGGCCGACCCGCACCTGCGCATCGCCGTACTCGAGCGTGAGATCGCCGGTTTCGGCGCCTCGGGCCGCAACGGTGGCTGGTGCTCGTCGTTCTTCGCCGGCTCGCGGGAGAGGACGGCGAAGACCCACGGCCGGGCGGCGGCCATCGCCATGCAGAAGGCGATGTTCGAGACCGTCGACGAGGTCGGACGCGTCGTGGACGAAGAAGGCATCGACGCGCGCTTCCACAAGGGCGGCGTCCTCGTCCAGGCGTCGACTGCCCCGCAGCTCCTGCGCGTCCGGGACGCGGTCGCCTACGAGTGCTCGTGGGGCTTCGGCGAGGAGGACTACCGGCTGCTGAGCGCCGAGGAGGCACGGTCGCGCATCGCCGCGACCGGCAGCCTCGGCGCCTGGTACACGCCGCACTGTGCCTGCGTCGACCCCGCCCGGCTCGTGCGCGGCCTCGCCGACGTCGTCGAACGTCTGGGCGTGCCCATCTACGAGCGCACGCCCGCCTTGCGCCTTTCCGCGGGACGCGTCGAGACGCCGGCGGGCACCGTGACCGCGGAGGTCGTCGTCCGCGCCACCGAGGCGTACACGGTCGAGCTCCCGGGGTTCGAGCGCGTCGTCATACCGCTGTACTCGTTGATGATCGCCACGGAGCCGCTGCCCGGGGAGGTCTGGGACGCGATCGGCT
>JAKPOQ010000155.1 GCA_029547745.1 Actinomycetes bacterium | reverse complement strand
CGGGCGCGACCGTTGAGGCTACTGGACAGCTCAAGCTGAGGTCGGCTATGCTCCCACCATGCGGAGCCTTTGTCATCGCCCGTCGTGACGGCTGGTGGGGGCGGGGCGGCATCGCCGCCCCGCCCCCACCAGCCGGCTCCGTCCCCCCCTGAGCACACGGCACGGTCCCACATAGCGGCTCGCGGCCCGGCGCGTCAGCGATCGGTCGACGTCGACCCCACTCCCGTGCGCATGCGATCGCAGCTGGTCCGACGCCTCATCGTGCGCGCCTCACCGGGTGTCCGTCCGACAGGTGTGGCGCCGCGCACACCCGGCTTAGAATGGCCCGTGTCCGTCTTCACGGACTTCGGGGAAGGGCTCCGTCCGGACGGTCGGTCCGGATGCGACGATCACGACGAAAGGACGAGACCATGTTGAAGCGCTTCCTCCTCACCCCGGGTCCGACGCCCGTGCCGCCCGAGGTACTCTCGGCCCTGAGCGAACCGGTCGTGCACCACCGCGCGCCGCGCTTCACCGCCATCCTGAAGGACGTCGTCGCCGGCCTCAAGTACGTGTACCAGACCGAGAACGACGTCCTCGTCTTCGCCGCCAGCGGCACCGGGGCCATGGAGTCGGCGGTCGTCAACGTCGTCAACCCTGGCGACCATGTCATCGTCGCGAGCGTCGGCAACTTCGGCGAGCGCTGGCTCAAGCTCACCAGGAACTGGGGCGCCGAGGTGACCGCCCTCGAGTACGAGTGGGGGACGAAGGCCGATCCCGCCGACATCCAGCGGGCGCTCGCCGAGGACCCCGCCGTCAAGGCGGTCTACGTCCAGTTCAGCGAGACCTCGACGGGCGTCGTCAACGACATCAGGGCGATTGGCGAAGTCGTCGCGAGGACGCCGGCGATCCTCGTCGTCGACGCCATCAGCGGCCTCGGCGCGACCGACCTCAAGACCGATGACTGGCACGTGGACGTCTGCGTGGCGGGCTCGCAGAAGGCGCTCATGGTGCCGCCCGGCCTGGCTTACGTCGCCGTCAGCGAGAAGGCCTGGAAGGTGATCGAGGCCTGCACGACGCCGCGCTTCTACTTCGACTACCCGACCTACCGCAAGAAGATGACCGGCGACAGCGCCCAGACGCCGTACACGCCGGCGGTCTCGCTGATGGTGGCGCAGAACGCCGCCATCGAGCTGATCCGGCAGGAAGGCTTGCAGAACGTCTTCGCGCGCCACCGCTGGCTCGGCAAGGCGTGCAAGGCCGGCGTCCAGGCGCTCGGGATCGAGCTCTTCGGCCCGGACGACCCCGAGGCGAACAGCGTCACCGCCTGCAAGGCGCCGGCCGGCATCGACGGCGGCAAGATCACGAAGCTCGCCCGCGACAAGTACGGCGTGTGGCTGGCCGGCGGGCAGGGCAAGCTCAAGGGCCAGATCTTCCGCTTCGGCCACTGCGGTTACTTCGGGGCCAGTGACATCCTCGTCGGCCTCGGGGTCCTCGAGATGGTGCTGAGCGAGCTCGGCTACGACGTCGAGTGGGGCGCCGGGACGGGCGCTGCGGCGCAGGTGCTCGCCCAGAGCCCGGTCCAGCTCTGAGGGGATGAGGGAGATGGGAGAAGACGATGGCTGAGCAGACCACGGGTGGGACGGCCGGCGGGGTCAAGCGCGTCCTCATCAAAGAGAAGCTGGCTCCCGAGGGGATCAAGTATCTCGAGGAGCAGGGCTTCGCGGTGGACGTCGGGACGGAGTGGGACGCCGACGAGCTGCTGGCCCGCATCAAGGACTACCACGGCCTCATCATCCGCTCGGCGACCAAGGTCACCGCCGAGGTCATCGCGGCCGCAGACAACCTGCAGGTGGTGGGTCGCGCCGGCGTCGGCGTCGACAACGTCGATGTCAAGGCGGCGACGAGGCGCGGCATCACTGTCGTCAATGCGCCGCAGAGCAACGTGCTCAGCGCGGCCGAGCACACCATCGCTCTCATGATGGCCTGCGCCCGCAACATCCCCCAGGCGCACGCCGATCTCAAGGCCGGCAAGTGGGAGAAGGCGAAGTGGGGCAAGGGCGGCGTCGAGCTGCAGGAGAAGGTCCTCGGCATCATCGGCCTTGGTCGTATCGGCTTCCTTGTCGCCGAACGGGCGCGCGGCCTCAAGATGAAGGTCATCGCCTACGACCCGTACGTGCCGGCCGAGCGCTTCCACGAGCTCGGGCTCGAGCGCGCCGACAGCCCGGACAGGATCTACCGCGAGGCCGACTTCATCACCGTCCATCTGCCCAAGAACGCCGAGACCATCGGCTTCGTCGACGACGCCGCCTTCGCGCAGATGAAGGATGGCGTGCGCGTCATCAACGTCGCCCGCGGCGGGATCATCGACGAAGAGGCGTGGGCGCGCGCCGTCGAGAGCGGCAAGGTCGCGGCCTCGGCCGTCGACGTCTATCCGAAGGAGCCGACGACCGAGTGCCCGCTCTTCAAGTACGAGAGCGTCGTCAGCACGCCGCACCTCGGCGCCTCGACGGTCGAGGCGCAGCTTCGCGCCGGCATGCAGGTGGCTGAGCAGGTCGCTTTGGTCCTGAAGGGCCAGTTCGCCCCCAACGCCGTGAACATCCCGCTCGTCCCGGGCGAAGAGGCCGACGAGCTCATGCCGTACCTCGCGCTCTGCGAGATGCTCGGCAAACTCGTCGTCCAGGTCGCCGACGAGCCGGTCGACGCGGTCGACATCACCTACGAGGGCGTGATCGGACGGTACGACACGCGCATCCTCACTCTGGCGGTGCTCCAGGGCATGCTTGCCGACAAGGTCGAAGGCCCGGTCAATGCCGTCAACGTGGCCGCCATCGCCGAGGAGCGCGGCCTGAGCGCCCGCGAGATCAAGAAGCCCGCCGCGGTCGACTTTCTCAACGTGATCACGGTGAGCGCCCGCGACGCCGGCGGCGTGCTCGACGTCGCCGGGACGACGCTCGGCCCGGCGCACCGGCCGCGGTTCGTCGGCATCTACGGCCACGATATCGACATCGAACCCACCCGCCACATGGTGTTCCTGCGCGCTCCGGCTCAGGTGCCGGGCACGTTCGGCAAGATCGGCACCAAGATGGGCGAGTTCGGGATCAACATCTCGCAGGTGACGGTGGCGCCGTCCAGGCCCGGCGAGCCCGAGGTGATGGGGCTCGCCGTGAGCGCGCCGGTCAGCGACGACCAGCTCGCGCAGATCGTCGCGGCCGCAGAGCTGCTCGACGCGAAGCGGGTGACGCTCTGACGCGGGGTGCGCGCGGCGAATAGGTAGGTGACGCGGGTAACGCGCCGATGCATGGGCACGTGCGACACAGCGTCGCGGCTGACGCCGTGACGTCGGCACCTTGTGCCGCTCGGCGGCGGTGTGAGCCTGTGGGCCAGGGCGGGGGCGGGGAGTTGCTCCTCGGCCCCGCCATGTCACCACTTGGCGCGGCCCGCGGCTTACACGCCGTCGTGTCGCGATGGGACGCTCTGTCGTCGCCGCGGTGCGGCAGATTGCTCGGCGCGACGCCGTTGCAGCCGTAGCCGATGCCGTAGCGGATGTTGCGTCCGTTGTCGAGGGTGCCGACCCCGGGCAAGCCGTGCTGCTCGCGTTCGATCGCTCCGCCCTCAGTGCCACATGATCGTGAAGTCGCGGGAGGCGGGGTAGAGAAGTGGCCGGGCGAATTCGGACAGCCCGTCAGTAATGCTCCGTTAGCTCCGGCAGGTTCTCGCCGCCCTGCGCCGTACTCTCGCGTCGAACATGCTCTCGACGCGGGAGGCCGATCGTGCAGAGAAGGTCACAGCCATGAAGCCGGCCGAGCTCGCCGCTGTGCGCTCCGACCTGCTCACCCCCGCCGGCGAGATGTTCGCCTCACTGCCGCGAAGCGACCAGCGCCGCTGGGGTGAGACCTACCTGCGCGGTCTCATGCTCGACGGGCGTCGCAAGTCGATCGAGCCCATGGCGGTGCGCCTGCCCGACGGCGACGAGCAGTGCCTTGAGCAGTTCGTGAACCAGAGCCCCTGGGAGTGGGAGCCGGTCCGAGAGCGCCTGGCGCGGCGCATGATCGCGCCGCTCGTCGTGATCGTCGACGACACCGGCCTCCTCAAGGCGGGGCGCTGCTCGGTCGGCGTCGCGCGCCAGTACTCGAGCACCCTGGGCAAGGTGGGGAGTCGCCAGATCGGGGTCTCGCTCTCGGCCGCCTCGGAAAGCGGCAGCTGTCCGCTCGACTGGCGCCTCTTCCTGCCGCAGGCATGGGATGAGGATGCCGAGCGCCGCGCCAAGGCGGACCTGCCCGCCGATGAGTGCCACCGGCCAAAGTGGCGGCTCACCCTGGAGATGCTCGGCGAGCTCGTCGCCTGGGGCGTCGAGGTCCCGGCGGTCGTGGCCGATGGAATTGGAGTTGGAATTGACCCGCTTTGGTGGACACCCGAGGATCGGGGCCCCGAGGTCCCAGAAAGGGAGTCCAGATGGGCAAGACCAAGCCACCCTACCCGCCCGAGTTCCGCGCCGAGGCGATCCGCCTCGTGCGCAGCGGCGGCCTCACGCAGAGCCAGGTCTCACGTGATCTCGGCGTCTCGACGTTCACGCTGCGCAACTGGCTGCGGCAGACGGAGACCGACTCAGGCGAGCGTGAGGGCCTGACCACCGACGAGCGCGAGGAGCTCCGGCACCTGCGACGCGAGAACCGCGTCCTGCGCGAGGAGCGCGAGATCCTCAAGAAGGCTGCGGTGGGTCGAGGCGGTCGACGCGACTCTGGCCGCAACGTCATCAGCCGGAGTCTCATAGGCAAGCGTCTTGCGTGGCCTGCCGTTGAGACGGGCAGCGACGGCATCGAGGTCGGCTCGCGTGTAGACCGACAGATCCGTCTTCCTCGGGAAGTACTGTCGCAAGAGGCCGTTCGTGTTCTCGCATGAGCCCCGCTGCCGGGGTGACTGCGGGTCGCAGAAGGAGACGGCGACGTCCGTGGCGACGCTGAAGACCCGGTGCGCGGCGAGTTCCCTGCCGCGGTCCCAGGTGAGGCTCCGGCGCAGCTGCGCCGAGAGCGTCTGCACCTGCGCCGCCAGCGCGGCGACCACCGTCTCCGTGTCCTTGCCCTCCACCTTGACGAGGATGAGGAAGCGTGTCTGGCGCTCGACCAGGGTGGCGATGTGCGTGTTCGCCCCAGCCGGCCAAGAGGTCGCCCTCCCAGTGGCCGGGGACGGCGCGGCCCTCGGCCTCCGCTGG
>JAKPOQ010000106.1 GCA_029547745.1 Actinomycetes bacterium | reverse complement strand
TCAGGGTCGCCCGCTTCGATGAGCCGCTCCACCTCGCGGAAGTCGTTGGTGCCGGTGAGGCCGCGCAGCCCGCTGCCCGCGTTGAGCGCCCGGTCGTAGTCCTCGATCGGGACGCCCTCGCGCGCGAGGTGGCTCGGCAGGGCGGGGTCGAGGTCGCCCGGCCGGGTCCCCATGACGAGGCCCTCCAGCGGGCTGAGCCCCATCGACGTGTCGATGCAGGCCCCTCCGGCGACGGCAGCCGCGCTGGCCCCATTGCCCAGGTGCAGGACGACGACGTTGGTCTCGCTCACGTCGCGGCCCAGCAGGGTTGCCAGCCGGCGCGAGACGAAGGCGTGCGACGTGCCGTGGAAGCCGTAGCGACGGACTCGGTGCCGCTCGCGCCATTCGCGGGGCACGGCATACGTAAAGGCGTGCGGCGGCAGGGTCTGGTGGAAGGCGGTGTCGAAGACCGCGACCTGCGGGGTCGTGGGGAAGGCGGCGCGGGCGGCGCGGATCCCCGCGAGGTTGCCGGGGTTGTGCAGCGGCGCGAGGGGCACGAGGTCCTGGATCGCGTCGATGACGGCGTCGTCGACGACCGCGGGGGAGCGGAAGAGGTCGCCGCCGTGGACGACCCGGTGGCCCACGGCATACAGGTCCTGCGGGCGCAGGGGCGGGCCGTCGGTGGCGAAGGCGTCGAGGACGACGCGCATTGCCGCGTGGTGGTCGGGGGCGTCGACATCGCGTGTCGTTGCCTCGCCCGAGACAGTATGCCGTGCAACGGCTTTCGCGTCCGGCTCACCGATGCGTTCGACAACACCGGAGGCGGAGACCGTCCCAGAGTCGGCGTCAAGCAGCTGGTATTTGAGAGAGGACGAGCCAGCGTTGAGGACCAGGACGAGGGCGCTCATCGGCCGACTGCCTGGATCGCCGTGATGGCGACGGTGTTGACGATGTCCTGGACGAGCGCGCCGCGGGAGAGGTCGTTGACCGGCTGGCGTAGGCCTTGGAGGATCGGGCCGATCGCGACCGCGCCGGCGCTGCGCTGGACGGCCTTGTAGGTGTTGTTGCCGGTGTTGAGGTCCGGGAAGATCAGCACCGTTGCGCGACCGGCGACGGGGGAGCCGGTGGCCTTGGTGGCCGCGACG
>JAKPOQ010000099.1 GCA_029547745.1 Actinomycetes bacterium | reverse complement strand
ATCGAGGTCCTGCCCGACGCCGAGGCGCTCGCCCTGCGGGCCGCCGACGTGTTCGCGCTCGCGGCGCGGGCGGCGGCGGCGGCGCGCGGCAGGTTCGCCGCCGCGCTCAGCGGCGGCGACACGCCGCGCGCCCTCTACCGCCTTCTGGCCCGCCAGCAGTTCGCCCAGAAGATCCCCTGGCGGCGCGTCCTCCTGTACTGGGGGGACGAGCGCTGCGTGCCGCCGGACGACCCGGCGAGCAACTATGGCGCCGCCTACGACGCGTTCATCAGGCACGTCCCCATCGCGCCGGAGAACGTCCATCGCATGGAAGGCGAGCGCGACCCGGAGGCGGCGGCGCTCGCCTACGAAGAGACGTTGCGCGCCTTGGCGAAGCTCGAGCGGCCGGCGAGCCCGGTGCCCGTCTTCGACCTCGTCCTGCTCGGCCTCGGGCGTGACGGTCATACGGCCTCGCTCTTCCCGCACAGCCCGGCGCTCGATGAAGAGGACCGCTTCTGCGTCGCGACCGTCGCGCCCGACGGCGCGGCGCGCCTCACGCTGACCGTGCCGGTCATCAACGCCGCGCGCCGCGTCGTCTTCCTCGTGAGCGGCGCCGAGAAGGCCGGGATCGTCGCCGAGGTCCTGGAAGGGCTGCGCGCTCCGGACGCGGTGCCGGCGCAAGCCGTCGCGCCGGCCAAGGGTCAGATGCTGTGGCTGCTCGACACCGCCGCGGCGGCCGAGCTGAGCCCCGCGCTGCGGGGCTGACCGCGGCCGCCTCATGAGCCACGTGCGCCCTCGTCGTCGCTCTCGTCCTCCTGCTGAGCTGCGTATGTCGCCTGCACGCGGCAGGTTCGGCCTGGGAGCCTCGGTGGTACACTTCCGGTGCAAGCTAGGTGGCCGCGGCGGGGCGGCGTCGCGACGCCCTTCGTGAGCCCGCGAGGCGCCCGTCGAGGAAAGTCCGGACACCGCAGAGCAGGGCGCTGGATAACGTCCAGCCGGCGAAAGCCGCGGGAAAGCGCAACAGAGAGCAGACCGCCAACGGCCTCTTCGGAGGTGCGGGCAAGGGTGAAACGGTGGGGTAAGAGCCCACCAGCGGTCCTGGTGACAGGCCGGCTCGGCAAGCCCCGCCTGGTGCAAGGCCAAATAGGGGAGCGCTTGAGGGTTGCTCGTCCGAGCTCCCGGGTCTCGGCCGCATGAGCCGTCCGGTGACGGACGGCCGAGATGGATGGCCACCCTCGACAGGATCCGGCTTACAGGCTTGCTACGGCGAAGCCCCGCCGCTCAGCTGACGGCGGGGCTTCGTCATCTCCGGGGCCGGGCGAGGAGCGACGCACGAAGCCCGCGGACGGATATGCTCAGGGCGTGAGACCGACCGCCGCTGAGATCGTCGCCCGACTCGGGCTCGAACGCCATCCCGAGGGCGGGTGGTTCCGGGAGACCTACCGTTCGGACGAGGCCGTCGCGACGGCGCGCGGGACGCGCGCCGTCGCGACGGCCATCCTCTTCCTCGTCACGCCGGCATCGCCGAGCAGGTTCCATCGTCTGGCGAGCGACGAGCTCTGGGTCTTCCATGGCGGCCTCCCGCTAGAGCTCATCACGCTGGACGCCGACGGCCCCGCGAACGTCCGCCTCCTCGGCGACGCGACGTCCGCGCGCGACGTCGTGCCGCAGGCGCTCGTGCCGGCGGGGGCATGGCAGGCGGCGTGGGTCGCGGGTACGCATGAGGCAGGACGGGCGGCACGGATCGAAGGAGGGGCCGGCGCACGCGGTGGCGCCGACCGGACGGGCGCGCCGGAGGCGACCGGCGACGAGTGCCGCTGGAGCCTCGTCGCGTGCCTCGTCGCGCCGGGCTTCGCCTACGAGGACTTCGAGCTCGCCCGTCGCGAGGACCTGCTGCGACAGTGTCCGGCGGAGGCCGAGCTCATCCTCGCTCTGACGTAGGCGAAGTCGCGGCGGTACGTCGTCTGGCTGTGGGGGTTCCCCGTGCTCTGCCGCGAGAGCTGCCGTCTGCTGGCCCTAGCCGCCGTGCGCCTCGCCCTGCCGGCGAGGACGCAGTCCCGGCGGCGCCGGTCACTCGAACGCCTGAGGCGCCTCCGTGACCACCGTGTCGAGCACGCGCCGCGCGTTGCTCGCCGTCATGTGGAAGCCGTCGTAGAAGGCGTCCGGATCGCCCCGGACGCTCGCCAGCTCACTCAAGTCGAGCACGATGAAGTCGTACTTCTGCTGCAAGCTGTGGAGGTACGCGAGGACCTCGCGGTGGCGCTCCTCCCAGCCGAGCGGACGCACGGCATCGAGGAGCGCGGGATGGATAGGCATGAAGACGATCACCGGCGTCCTGCCCAGGCGGTCGAGGAGGTCGAGGCTCTTCTCGAAGTACTCGGTCGAACGGGGGTCGAGGGCGGGCGTCGTCGTCGCGTAGCGTTCCGTAGCGCGGTCGATGGACCAGGCCAGGGCGCGGTCGAGGGTGTAGCCGTCCTCGGCACGGATGTCGTAGCGGTTGCGCAGGACGACGCCGTCCGGTCCATACGTGGTAAGGGCGAGGTCGCGGCCGGCGGGCATCTGCGCCTTGGTCCGGGGGAGCTTCTGGCGCTCCGCCGCGATGAGGTCGTCCGGGAAGTAGCGCGAGAGGCGCGCGTCCTGGACGAGGCCGACGGACAGGCCCTGCTTGCGGAACGCCTCGACGTGGATGAACCAGACCACGTGAGGGCGGATGCCGGGGCGTGTCGTGCGCAGGTGGTTGAGGAACGCCCAGGCGTCCTCGGGGCGGCCGTTCTGCAGGGCGAGGTTGAAGCCGCGCAGGCCGGTGAGCTTCTCGAGGTAGGCGGGTGCGAAGCGCGTCGCCCGGGAGCCGCCGAAGATGAGCACCTGTGGCGGCTGCTCGAGGCGGTCGAGGAGGTCCGCCTTGACCGTGCGGTCGTTGGGGACGATGAGGTCGGCGGCCGGCTCGGGGACGTCGGCGGATGCTCCGGCATGTCTTGCGTCCCCCTGGGCGAGGGCGACCCACAGCGCGGCGACGAGGACGGCGACCAGCGCGAGTGCGGCGAGGACGAGGCGACGCAGTGGAATGCGGGGATCCGATGCCATGATGTCTTGGGTTCCGCGGGCGGCGGGCGCGTTCCTGCCCGTCGCGGACGGTGACGGTGGATGGTACCACGCCGGGGCGCCGTGGCTGGGGTGCTGCGATCGGGGCGCTGCGACCGGGGCGCTGCGACCGGGGCGGCGGCCTGCGCCGCGGGCCTCGGTGCCGTCCGGAGGCCGTGGTAGGCTGCCGGCCGTGGAAGGAGCCGATGACACCGGCGCGCAGCCTCGCGGCGTCGTCGTGGTGGGGCGGTTCGCGGAGCTCGAGGACGCGCTCGTCGAGCGCGTCCTCGAGCTCCGCGGCGACCGCCCGCTCACGCCGCTCACCGTCGTCGTCGGTTCGGCGCCGGTGCGGACGCACGTCGGCGACCTCCTGGTGCGTCGCCTCGGCGCCGTGGCCAACGTCGCCGTCGTCACTCTGGGCCGCTTCGCCGGCGACGTGGTGGCGCGGGCGCGCGGAGCGCCTCCCGCGCCGCTCGACGACCTGACCCATGCGCGGTTGGCGCGCCAGGTCGCGTCCGCTCCTCCGGGCGGCGTCCTCAGGTACTTCTCGCGCGTCGTCGAACGGCCGCACTTCGCCGACGCGCTGGCGGCGACGTTCGCCGACCTGCGTGAGGCGGGCGTCGCGCCCGGCTCGGGCTGGGAGCGGCACGTCGAAGCGGACGGCGCCGGGGCGAAGGGGCGAGACCTGGGCGTCCTGTACGCAGCGTATTGCGCCCGGCTGGACCGTCTGGCCCTGCACGACCGCGCAGGGGTCTTCCTCGCCGCTGCCGAGGCGTTCCGGGAGGGGCTGCACGGCGGGCGCGGCCCGCTGGCCGGCGACGTCGTCCTCTACGGCATCTACGACCTCAACGAGGCACAGGAGCGCTTCCTCAGCCTTGTTCTTGCCGCGGGCGCCGACGCCTTCGTCCCGGCGGCCGACGGCGACGACGAGACGCTCCTGACGCTGCTCGCCGCTGCCCGTCGCGCCGGTCTGCGCGAACGACGCGCGATGCCGCCGTCGGCGGCTCGGACCGACCGTGAGCTCGTCGGCCTGTTGGCGCGCCCCGGGACGCGAGCCACGCCCGCGGTGCGCCTCGCCGGCGACGGCTCGCTGGGCGTCGTCTCGGTGAGCGACGAGCGCGCCGAGACGCGCGAGGCGGTACGCGCGGTGCTGGCGGCGGTCGAGGCGGGCGCGACCGCCTGGGACTGCGCCGTGGTCGTGCCCCATGCAGACGACGTCGAGCGCCTGGCCTCGGGCCTCGCCGAGGCGGGCCTGCCGGTGGCCGCCCGGCGCCCCGACCGGTCGCTCGGGCGCCGCATCGTCGCCCGCCTGCTCGACTGTCTGGCGCCGGCGGCCGGCGCGCCGCTCGCGCGGCGGGCGGTCGTCGAGCTGGCGTGCACAGCCCCGCTTACGATGACGACCGCGGGTCCGCGCGAGGCCGCCCTGTGGCTCGACGAGGCCCGCCGCGCGGGCGTCGTCGCCGGTGCCCAGGAATGGCGCGACCGCATGGCTCGCCGGCGCGACGACCTCGCGCGGCGGGTCACCGAGCTCGAGCGCGGCGGCGAAGACGCGGCTACCGCGGACGACGACGGGTCGGCGGCGCCTCTGGACGACGCCCGTGCCCGCCTTGCCGCGGCCCAGGCGCTCGCCGCGGCCGCGACGGCGCTTGGCGAGGCGACGGACGAGCTGCCGGCGCGGGGCACGTGGCGCGCCTGGGCGGCGGCGCTGTCGGCCGCCGTGGCGACGTTGTTCACTGCCGATGCGGCCGCCGCGGCGGCCGCCGTCATCGGCCGTCTCGACGCGCTCGATGTGCTCGGCGAAGAGGTCGCGCTCTCCGACGTGGCGGTGGTCCTGCGCGAGCAGCTCGCCGGCGCGACGGTCCAGCACGGGCGGGTCGGGCGAGACGGCGTGGCCGTGCTCACCCCGGACGCGCTCCGCGGCCTGCGCTTCCACACCGTCGTCTTCTGCGACCTGGCCGAGGGCGGCTTTCCGATGAGAGGGCGTCCAGACCCGCTGCTCGGCGACGCGGCGCGGCGGCGCATCACGGAGGCGCTGGGCGTGCGTCTGCCGCTCGCCGAGACCCGCGACGCCGAGTCGCATCTGCTTTTTGCCCTCGCCTGCGACGCCGCCCGGCAGCGCCTCGTGCTGCTCGCCCCGCGCACCGACGGCGCCACCGGGCGGCCGCGTCTGCCCTCGCGGTCGTTGCTGCGGGTGGCCTCGGCGCAGGCGGGCAGGCCGGTGGGCCTCGAGGAGTTCCTGAGCGGCGCGCCGCTGAAGGGGGTCTGGCGGCGCGCCGCCTCGTCGTCGGCGCCGGTCGCCGACGCGGTCTGGATCGACGCCCGCGAACGCGACGTCGCCGTCTTGCAGGGGTTGGGGAGGGCGCGCGGCGGACCTGGGCGCGCGTACCTCGGCCTGGTGATCGGCGACGAGGGCGTCGCCGAACGGCGCCTCGGGGCGTGGCGCGCGGGCCGCAGTCCGCAGCCTGGCCCGTGGGACGGGCTCCTGGGCGGCGAAGCCCGCGCCGCGCTCACGGCGCGGCGCCTGTTCGCCGCCGAGACGCATCCCACGCGCCTTGAGCGCTACATCACCTGCCCGTTCGCCTTCCTCGTGCAGGACGTCCTGGGGCTTGAAGCGCCCGACGAGCCGGGAAGCGGCCTCGACATGGACCCGGGCGAGTTCGGGACCCTCGTGCACGCCATCCTCGAGACCACCTACGCCGCCGTCATCACCGGCGACCTCGGACTGCACGAGGCGCAGGCCGCCCTCGAGCGTTCGTGGGAGCTTGAGTGCGCCACGGCGGAGCGGCGGGGGATCACCGGGTCCGCGCTCGCGTGGGAGGTCCGGCGGCGTCTGCTCCTCGACGATCTCCGCAAGGCGCTCGACCGGGACCCTGTGTTCAGGTGTGCAGACGAGCGGCCCATCCTCGTCGAGTGGCGCTTCGGCGAGCGGCACGGCCGTCCTGTGGTCCTGGACGTCGGCGACGCCGTCTCGGTGCGCTTCGCCGGCCGTCTCGATCGCGTCGACCGGGTCCCCGAGGGAGTGCGCATCATCGACTACAAGACCGGCAAGGGGACGCTCGAGGCGCAGCGCCTCAAGGACGGGCTCAGTGTGCAACTTCCGGTCTATCAGCTCGCCCTTCGTCAGGCCGGCGAAGACACGTACGCGAGCATCAGGTGCGTCTACCGGCTCGTGACCCGCAGGGGCAGGTTCACCGACCTGCCGCTCGACGAGGACGAAGAGACGGCGGCGGGGCGCCTGCAGCGGGTCGTGGCGGCGATCGCCGGGCTTGTCGATGCCGGCGTGTTCGCGCGCGCGCCGGCCGGTCGCTGCGAGTACTGCGACGTGGCCTACGCCTGTGGCCTCACATCCTGGGCGCGGGCTCGCAAACGCGGACACCACGATCTCGCCGCCCTCGCTGCGCTGCAGGCGGGCGACCTCGAACGGGAGGACGACGATGACGGAGTTTGAACGTCGTCCGACCGACCAGCACGTGCGCGACCGCGTGACCGGCGACCTCGCGACCACATACCTCCTCGAGGCCGGAGCGGGGACGGGCAAGACCAGGGTGCTCGTCGACCGCTACGTGCGCTGCGTGCTCGATCCCGAGCGTGGGACCGGCGACGTACGGCAGGTCGCGGCGATCACGTTCACCGAGAAGGCGGCCGGCGAGCTACGCCAACGCATCCGCGAAGAGTTCGAGGCGCGCGAGGTGACGGCCGCGCCCGGCTCCGCCGAGGCGGCGGCCGTCCGGCGCGCCCTCGACGCCCTCGACGACGCGCCCATCAGCACCATCCATGGCTTCGCCGGCCGCCTTCTGCGCGAGTCTCCGGTCGAAGCGGGCGTCGACCCGGCGTTCGAGCAGATGGACGAGCTTGCCGCTGAGATCGAGCGCACCAGGCTCTGGGAGGAGTGGCTGACCGCGCTTGCCGGCTCGGCCGAGGACGACTCGCCGGCTGGCCCGGTCCGCACGTGGCTCTCACGACTGCTGAGGGCCGGCGTGAGGCTCGACGCGGTGCGCGAGCTGGCGACAGGCCCGAAGGGCGTGTTCCGCGAGCGCTACGACATCGATCCCGTCGGCGACGCGCCGCCAGAGCCCGACATCGCCGCCATGGTGCGAGAGCTCGACGAGCCGCTGCGCGACCTCGAGTGCTACTGCGTCGCGGCGTGCAAGACTCCCGACGACACCGGGCGCCTCGCCGCCGACGAGCTGGCGGAGGCGTGTCGGAAGCTCCTCGATGATCCCTCGGCCGACATCGACAGACTGGCGGCGGCGCTGTTCCACGATCTGTCCGTGAAGAGTGCCCCCGGCGGCGACAAGCGCAACTGGGACGACGCGCAGGGCGGCAAGGACGGGCTCGTGCGGCGATACCGGGCGGTCGGGCGGATCGTCGACGCGGCGCGCGAGGCCTACGCCTCCTACCTCACGCAGCTGGCGCTCGCCGTTGCCGACGCGTTCGGCCGCTGGGCGGGCGCGACGCAGGTCGCGCAGGGCCGCCTCGACTTCACCGACCTTCTCGGTCGCCTGCGTGACCTGCTCGCCGGCGACCGCGATGCGCGCCGCGCCCTGCAGCAGCGCTTCCGCTACATCCTGGTCGACGAGTTCCAGGACACCGACCCGCTGCAGGCCGAGATCGTCCTGCTGCTGTGCGAGCGGGAAGCGCGAGCGCGTGACTGGCGCGAGGTCGTCCTCGAACCGGGGAAGCTGTTCGTGGTCGGCGACCCGAAGCAGTCCATCTACCGCTTCCGGCGCGCGGACATCACGCTCTACGACGAGGTGAAGCGGGTGATCGAACGGCAGCCGGACGGGACGGGCAGGGTCGAGGAGCTGACCTGCAACTTCCGCACCACGCCGGAGCTCGTCGACTGGGTGAACGAGGTCTTCGCGCCGGTCTTCGAAGAGGACTTCGCGCCCGGCAGGCAGCCGCACTACGGGGCGCTGACGGCCCACAGGCCGGCGGCCGCCGGCGCACGCGTCGCCGTGCTCCTCGGCCGCGCCTACGGCACGAGAGGCGGCGAGACCGACCTCGCGCGCACCGACGAGGCGCAGGCGGTGGCCGCTCTGCTGCGGCGCATGCACGACGAGGAGGCGTCGCGGTGGCGGGTCCAGGACCGCGATGCCCCGGCCGGCGGCCGGGGCGAGTCCACGCGCGCCCCGCGCTGGGGCGACATCGCCCTTCTGTTCCGTGCGACCACGGGCCTCGAGACGTACGAGCAGGCGCTGCGCGCCGCCGACGTGCCCTACGTCGTCGAGGGCGGCAAGACGTACTTCGAGCGCCGCGAGGTCGCCGACGCCCTGCTCTGCCTGCGCGCCGCCGACGACCCGAGCGACGGTCCCGCGCTGTACGGCGCCCTCCATTCCTCGTACTTCGGCTTCAGCGACGAGGACCTGGTGCGCTTCTGGGCGGGGGACGGCGACCCGTCGGCGCGGCGCGGGGTGTTCGACATCTTCGCGACCGAACAGCCCGAAGGCCATGATGCGGTGCTGGCCGCCATGGACGTACTCCGTCGGCTTCACGAGCTGCGGGCCACGCGTGAGGCGCACGAGCTCGTCAGCGAGCTCGTGCGCCTCACGCGTGGCCTCGAGTTCCTCGCCGCGAGCGGGCCCGGCGCCGCGCAGGCGATCGCCAACGTCGAGAAGCTCGTCGAACGGGCGCGGGCGTTCGTGGCCGCCGGCGGCGGCGGCCTGGGCGAGTTCCTCGCCTGGGCCGCCCAGGCCGGCGAGGCGGCGGGCGAGCAGGAATCGCTGGTCGACGACGCCGGCGACGTGGTCCGTCTGCTCACCATCCACAAGGCGAAGGGGCTCGAGTTCCCCATCGTCGTGCTGGTCGGGGGGGCGCAGCGCGGCGGAGGGCACGGCGACGAGGTGATCGTCGACCGCGGTCGTCGGCGCGCGTTCGTGCGCCTCACGGCCGAGCTCCCCGGGGGCGGGCCTCAGAGTCTGCTGCCCGAGGCCTACGCTGCCCTGGCGGACCGCGAGAAGGAGATGCGGGCGAGCGAGATGCGACGTCTGCTGTATGTGGCCGCCACGCGGGCCCGCGACCACCTCGTGCTGGGCTGCTTCGGAAAGCTCACGAACAAGGACGGCACGGCGGCGTCCGGGCCTCTGCTCGCTCCCATCGTCGGCGCGCTGCCCGCGCCCGGGTCGGAGCCTCCCAGGGCCGAGCGCACGGAGGGTCGCGTCCTCGTGCTTCCGGCGTCGGAGCCGATCGACCGTGGCGGGAGGGAGGAGGCCGTGCCGGCGGGCGACCCCGCGCGAGAACGCACGCGGTGGCTTGCGCGCCGCGAGGCGCTCCTCGCGCAGGCTTCACGACCGGCGCCGGCCACGAGCCCGAGCCGTCTCGAGACGATCGACGAGGACGCCCGCGACATGACCACCATCGCGTCGCCGGGCCGCGCGCGGGCGCTGGCGCGAGGTTCGGCTGTGCACCGCGTCATGGAGCTCTGCGACCTCGACGACCCCGCGATGCTCCCCACGCTTGCGGCGCTCGCCGCCCGCGAAGCGGGGTGGCCGGACGTCGCCGACGAGGCGGCGGCGCTCGCCGGCGCCTGCTGGCGCTCGGCGCCTGTGCGCGCCGCCGCCGCCAGCCCCGAGGTCTACCGCGAGGTGCCGGTCGGCGTCCTCGTCGGCGATGCCGTGGTGAGCGGGGCGATCGACCTGTTGTATCGGGACGGCGCGCAATGGGTCGTCGTCGACTACAAGACCGACGTCGGCGTCGGTCCCGACGACCTGCGCGCGCGTTATGCGCCCCAGGGAGCGGCGTACGTCCTCGCCGTCGAGGCGGCGACGGGCGCCATCGCGCGCGCGGTGGTCTTCGTCGCCGCGGCCTCCCGGGGGGAGGCCGTCGTCGTGCCCGTCGACGACGCGCTCAGAGCGCTCGGGCGGCAGGCGGTGGCCGAGGCCGTCGCCGAAGGTCGCGCCCTCGGGCCCGACGAGCCGACGGACGGCGAGGACCGG
>JAKPOQ010000090.1 GCA_029547745.1 Actinomycetes bacterium | reverse complement strand
CGGGAGGCGCCCGGTGAGGGCGGCGATCACCCAGTACTACCCCGCGGAGTCGGCGCTTCATCGCGCCGACCCGCGGGCGAAGTTCGTCGCCGTCACCGCCCTGGCGATCGCCCTCTTCACGCGGGACTCGTTCGTCGCCCTCGCCGTTTATGGCGCTGCCGGCGCGGTCGCCTTCGCCCTGAGCAGGGTCCCCGGGCGCTGGCTCTGGCGGGCGATGAGGCCGATCCTGTGGCTCATCGGGCTGACGTTCGTCGCCCAGGTCCTGTTCGCCCCCGGCGACCCCTTCTTCACGCTCGGCCCACTCGAGCTCTCCGAGGAAGGGTTGCGACTGGCGGCGTACCTCAGCGTACGCCTCATCGTGCTCATCCTCCTCGGCTCGGTGCTGACGCTCACCACGCCCCCGGTGGCGCTGACCGACGCGCTCGCCTGGCTGGGGAGGCCGCTCCGCCGTCTCCGCGTCCCGAGCGACGAGCTCGCCCTCATGGTGACGATAGCCCTGCGCTTCATCCCCACGCTGCTTGCGGAACTGGACGCGATCATGCGCGCCCAGCGCGCCCGGGGCGCCGACTTCTCGAGCGGCGGCCTCGTCCGTCGGGCACGCGCCCTCATTCCCGTTCTCGTGCCGCTGTTCGTCGTCAGCTTCCGTCGCGCCGACGAGCTTGCCCTGGCGATGGAGGCCCGCTGCTACACGCCCGGGGTGGCGCGCACGCGCCTCCACCCGCTGCACGCGCGACCGGCTGACGCCGTCCTCCTCGTAGTGTGCGCCGGCGTCATCGTCGCTGCTTCGGTGCTCTGATGCCGACTCCACCCGCGACCTTTCGGCTCGACCTCGCGTACGAGGGGACGCGGTTCAAAGGATGGGCGCGACAGCCAGGCTTGAGGACCGTCCAGGGAGTGGTGGAGGACGCCCTGGCGACGGCGTTGCGCCGGCGAGTGCGCCTCAGCGTCGCGGGGCGCACCGACGCCGGCGTCCACGCCGTCGCCCAGGTGGCGTCCTTCTCGACCGCGGCCTTCGTGTGCCCGGAGCGCCTGCTCCTGAGCCTGAACGCCCTGCTGCCGACCGACGTCGCCGTGAACGCCGTGACGCCGGCGCCGCCGGGCTTCGACGCCCGCGTGGCGCGTTCACGCACGTATCGGTACCGCCTCTGGCTCGCGCCGGCGCGTCCCGTGCACGAACGCGCCTACGTCTGGCACGTGCACGGCGCGCTCGACATCGGCTTGCTGGACGAGACCGCGGCCATGCTGGTCGGCGAGCACGACTTCTCGGCCCTAACGCCCTCGGCGCACCTCTACCACCACTGCGTGCGCGAGGTGCGCCAGGCGGTCTGGGGCCAGGGGGCGAACGCCGTCGAGCGCGTCTTCGAGATCACCGCCGGCAGCTTCCTTCACAACATGGTGCGGGTCGCGGTCGGGTCCATGGTCGACGTCGCCCAGGGGAGGATGTCGCTCGAGGCGTTCGCCACGGGGCTCGCCGGGGGGCGCCGGCAGGCGATGGGCCGGACGGCGCCGGCTCGCGGCCTGGCCCTGGTCGCGGTCGAGTACGCAGAGCACGACGAAGCACGGGCTCGACCCGCCTGACGGGTCCGGCCCGGACCGGGCGTCATTCACCGAGGAACTTCGCGATGACGCGCGCCTTCTTTTCGTCGCTCGGAGGCAGGACGTAGGCGATGCCGCCGATGTAGGCAGGCTCGCCGGCGAGGACCCAATGCCCGCTCTTCTTGTCGTCGGCGCGCCATCCCACCCAGGCGAGCTCGAGGAGCCGTCTGGTCGTGAGGTCAGTGTCGACGCCGCTCATGAAGCGTCTGCCGATGTCGGGCAGCTTGGGGATGTTGGAAGGCTGGGCGACCTTGTCCTTGAGAGCCCGCAGGAACTGCTGCTGCCGTCCGGCCCGCTTGAAGTCGTTGTCTGCAGAGCGGATCCGTACGTACAGCATCGCGTACTTTCCGTCGAGATGGTGCCACCCCTTCCTGAAGGTGACGACGCGGCGGTTCGCGCCTGCCGTCGTGCTCACCGTCTCGGGAACGTAAAGGTCGACCCCACCCACGGCGTTGACGAGCCGGGGGAAGCCCTTGAAGTTCACCACCATGACGTGGTTGATGGGGACCCCGACGTAATCCTGGATGGTCTTGACGGCGAGCGCCGAGCCGCCCCAGAACATCGCCTCGTTGAGCTTCATGGCGCCCCGCCCGGGGACGTCGACCTTGGTGTCTCGTGGGATAGAGAGCTGGTTCATGGTGTGGCTACGGGGGTCGAAGCGCAGCAGCATGATCGTGTCGGAACGCGCGGGCTCGCCGGCCTTGCTGTCTGTGCCGAGGACGAGCACCGTCGTCGGGTTCCAGAGGATGCTCCCGTCGTCGGGCGTCAGGGCAGCGCGCGTCTTGGCGTCGACGCGCTCGTTGCTCTTGGCGACGGCGCGGTCGAAACGCTTGAAGCCCGGATACCAGATGACGGTAAGGACGACGGCGACGACGACGAGGAGCGTGACGATGGCAAGGGGGATGTGCCACCAGCGGAAACGGCGGCGCCGTGCCGGCCCGGCGGCGCTCCGCGCCGCCGGGCCGGCGGCCGCGCCGCCCGTCTCGCCTGCCTGGTAGCGGCGGTAGGGACGCTGCTTCGTGTCTGCGCGCCCGTCGCGCGGCACGCCCCAGTCGAAGCGTCTGCCGCCGGCCCCTGTGCCGGCCTCGCGGCGGTCTGCGTCTGGGCGCCGTTCGCGCCCCGGGCGTAGGCCGGCGAGCTCGTCGTCGGCCTTGTTCCGGCGTCGGCCGCCGCGGTAGACCTTCTCGTAGGGTTTGCGCCCCTTGTCGTCAGCGTTCGTCATCGTCGTGCTTAGTCATCGTCGTGCCGGTCCGCCTCACGACCGCCCCCCAGGGGCAGGCAGGGACAGAGCCCGATCTGCGCCACGAACGGCCCCTGACGTGTCGCCCCGCCATATGTGGGACCGTGGGCCGGGGTGAGAGACGGGCGTGGGATCGTATGAGACACGCCCAGGGGCAGGTGGATCCTGTGCTGCTATTCTACAACGTGCCTGAGTCGACCCGGTCGGGCCGACCGAAGGAGCATCGTTCGGCCCGGTCGGGCCGGTTGAAGGGGCATCGTTCGGCCCGGTCGGGCGCGGACGGTCGAGTGGAGGGTGGCGCGGTGGCGGAACGAGGGTCAAGGGAACGCACCATCCTCGCCGTCGACATCGGCGGGACGAAGACGGCGGCGGCGCTGGTGCGCGCGCGGCGCGCGCGCACCAGCGCCGCCGCCCCGCCCGTCGTCTTGCACAAGACCGTCGTCGTCACGGACCAGTCGTCGGCCGAGGCATGCCTCGGCGGCGTCCTCGCCGTCGTCGGCGCGCTCGGCGAGTGGGCCGCGGGTCACTCCGCGGCGGCGGAAGGCATGGGCGTCGGCACCGCCTCCATGGTCGACTTCGCACGCGGGCGCATCGTCGAATCGGTCAACCTCCCGCTCCGTGACGTCCCCCTGCGCGACGTCCTGCGGCAGCGTTTCGGTCTGCCCGTCGTGGTCGACAACGACGCCACGGCGGCCACGCTCGGCGAGCATACGTTCGGGGCCGGCGTGGGGACGCGTGACATGCTGATGCTCACCTTGGGCACGGGCGTCGGCGGCGGGATCATCGCCGGCGGCAGACCCTACCGTGGGCACAGCGGGGCCGCCGGCGAACTCGGGCATGTCCTCGTGGATATCGATGGGCCGCCCTGTCCGGGGAACTGTGCCAACCGCGGCTGCCTCGAAGCCTACGTGTCGGGCCGGGCGATGGGCGCGGCCGCCCTGGCCGAGGCTCGGGCGAAGCCGGCCTCGGCCCTGGGCCGCGCTCTCGCCGCCGGCGAAACCGTCGACGGGCCCATGCTGACCCGGCTGGCGCTGAGCGGGGACGCCGACGCCGTCCGCCTCGTGGCCCGGACCGGCGAGTACCTGGGCGCCGGGCTGGTCACGCTGGTCAACGTCTTCAACCCCGAGCTCGTCGTCGTCGGCGGCGGCGCCGCCGCGGCCGGCGAGCTGCTGCTCGCGCCGGCACGCGAGGTCCTCGCCGCGCGCGGCCTGCGGCCGCAGCGCGACGAGGTCCGCATCGTACCGGCGCGCTTCGGCGCCGACGCCGGCCTCGTCGGCGCCGCCGCCCTCGCCCTGACGGAGCTCTTCTGAGGAGCCCCAGGGCAGCGTCGGCCGCGCCCGCGGGTCGGCCGCGCGGGCGGGTCGTGACGATCCGGGTGGACCGAACGTCGTCTTGACTTCATGGGGACGCTGCTGGTAAATGAGCCCGAAGCCCCGCGCGTTCGCCAAGCGGCGCGTCAACGGAACGGCACAGGAGACTCTACATGGCTCACAAGATCACCGAGGAATGCCTCGCCTGCGGCGCGTGCGTGGACGAGTGCCCGAACGATGCCATCTCCGAGGGCGACGACATCTACGTCATCGACCCGGAGCTGTGCGACGACTGCGAGACCTGCGTCGAAGCGTGCCCGAACGACGCTATCGTCCCGGCCGACTGACACCGCTCACAGCTTCGCTGACGTCACGGGGCCGGCCCGTCGGGCCGGCCCCGACCATGTCTGGAGACTCGGCCCCTCACGTCACTTGTCGCGCGGACGACCGCTTCGCTCGTCGTCGACCGCGATCCCTTCGCCGCCGTCCACTTCGGGGTCGTCCACTTCGGGGTCGTTCGCTTCCCGGCTGTCCGCTTCGAAGCCGCTCACCTCGGGGCGGTCCCATGCCAGGCGCCGCGCCATGACCCGCACCGCCTCGGGGTTGCTGTCGACGAGCAGGTACCGGCGTCCCAGCCGGGCCGCCGCCTCGCCGGTCGTCCCGCTGCCGGCGAAGAAGTCGAGCACGAGGTCGCTGGGCTCGGAGTGCACGCGCACGATGCGCTCGATGATGCGCCGCGGCTTCTGTGTCGGGTAACCGGTCTTCTCTTTGCCGGTAGGACTGACGATCGTGTTCCACCAGACGTCAGTGGGCGTCTTGCCGCGCGCCGCCTTGCGCGGGTCGACGAGTCCGGGGGCCATGTACGGGACGCGGTCGATCTCGTCGTAGCGGAAGACGTAGCGCCGCGGGTCGCGGGCGTACCAGAAGATGAGGTCGTGCTTGGCCGGCCAGCGCGTCTTCGGCCGTCCGCCGTAGTCGTAGGCCCAGACGATCTCGTTGAGGAACGACGCCCGACCGAAGATGTCGTCGAGCAGGACCTTGCAGTAGTGCGCCTCGCGGGGGTCGATGTGGAAGAAGAGGGAGCCGTCAGAGGTGAGGACGCGCCGCGCCTCTTCGAGGCGCGGCGCGAGAAACCCGAGATAGTCATCGAACGAGTCCTGCCAGGCGCTGCGGCCGAGCACCTCGGTCCGGTACCGCTCGCCCTTGAACCCGGTGCGGTCCCCGGTGTCGTCGCGGACGGTGCGCAGGCGCGTGCGGCGCTGCTCTCTGCCCGTGTTGAACGGCGGGTCGACGTAGATGAGGCGCGCGAGGCCGTCGGGCAGCGCGCGCAGGACGTCGAGGTTGTCGCCGAGGACGATGCGGCCGCACGCGATCTGGCGGGGGTCGAGAGGAGCCACCGCGTCACGCGCCGCGTTCGCAGACCCGTTGG
>JAKPOQ010000079.1 GCA_029547745.1 Actinomycetes bacterium | reverse complement strand
TGTCATGACGACGCGGTAGCCCTCGGCGACCATCTGGGCGATGCGCCGCGTCGCGCCGTCGACGTTGACGAGCTGCTCCTCGAAGGTCCCGACCTGGCCGGGCTGCAGGATGGCGTTGCCGCCCAGGGCGACGACGACGGTCTTGCCGTTGGTCACGGTCGCGCCCCTCGGTCTTGGGTCATCATGCAGCCCTTCTTCCGCTGCGGGCGCTCAGCCACCAGCCGATGACGATCGACACGATCGTACCGCCGCCGGTGATGCCCCAGAACGTCGCCCTGGGGACGTCTTCGGGGACGACCCAGAAGAACAGCACCAAGGTGAAGATGATCCCCGCTTCGCACAGTAGCGGCCACAACCACGTCCCGAACCGGCCCCAAGGCACGAGGTAGGGCCTCGGTCTGTCGGGCTGCTTGGCGCGCAGGACGATCAGCGAGGGGAACATGAGGAGGTACGGCAGCAGGAACACGATCGAGCTCAGGGCGAAGATCGTCCAGAAGATGTTCTCTTTGGTGCCGAAGAGCGCGTAGTTGAGGACGGTCACGATCGTCGCCACGATGCCCCACAGGATGAAGGTGTAGTCGGGCGTGTGAAAACGACGGTTCACGTGTCCGAAGACCGCGGGCGCTGTCTTGTCGAGTCCGGTCGCAGCCATCGAATGGTTGGCGCCGATCGACCACGTCACCATGTTCCCGACGAAGGTGAACAACAGACCGATGATCACGAGGTCGTAGAGCCAGCCGTATCCGCCGAGCACGCTGTCAAAGGAGAGCTTCAGGGCGTCGGCGATGCCCGTGACGATGCTCAGGTCCTCGAGCTTGAGCGCGGCGAGGATCCCGAACGTCGCGAACATGTAGACGGCGAGGATCGCGGCTCCGGCGGCGATGATCATCTTCGGGACGTCTCGCCGGGGGTTCTTTATCGCGTCTCCCGCCGAGCTCATGAGCTCGAAGCCCATGAAGCTGTAGATGATGATCGGCAGGTACGACCAACTGTCACTCCATGAGGGCTTCCACTCTGAGAGCGCAAACGAGTTCGCGGTCCCGTTCTGGATGGCGTAGGCAGCTCCCATGACGCCGAGGGCGACGAGTACGATCACCTTCAAGGCGGCACTGGCGCTGGGCACCCATTTCGAGAGCGCGAGCGGCAGGATGCCGACCCCGACGACCGCCCAGATCAGGGCGATGACGATGACTTCCTGCCAGAAGAGGCTCATGTCCGCCCAGAAGACCGTCGCCAGCGTGCCGGCGAAGAGGACGAACACGGACGGCGCCCAGTAGGCCACGTTGACCCAGTAGAGCCATGCGGTGACGGAGCCCCAGCGGGGTCCGAACGCCTCGCGCACCCAGACGTAGATACCGCCCTCCTCGGGCCACGCGGCGCCCAGCTCGGACGTCACGAAGCCATAAGGCACGAAGAACAGGATGGCGAGGACGACCCACCACGTGAGGCCTTGCACGCCGATGGCGGCGGAGGTGGCCACCGTGTCGGCAACGAGGATAGCCGACACGCTGAACAGGACCATGTGGAAGAGACCGAAGGTCTTCACGCCGTTCTGATCCGGCAGAGTGCGTGCCTCTGTCGATGATTCATGACCCATTGCAACTCCTTCGCTCGTCGGTCAAATGAGAGCGGGCGTCACGAGAGCAGCGCCCTGCCGATCTCCTGGAGGTCGGGGTCCGGTGGCAGCTCGTCGATACCGATGAGCGCGAGCAGGAGCCCTTTCTGGAAGTGCATGCGGTTCTGGGCCTGGGGGAAGATGATCGACATCTCGCCGTCGGCGATCGCGTCGACGACCTCCTCGCCGCGCATCGCCGGCAGGCAGTGCATGAACTTCGCCGTCGGCTTGGCGTGCGACCACAGGCGCTCATTGACTTGGAAGGGCCGGAAGGCGGCGACGCGGTCCTTGTACTCCTCTTCCTGACCCGTCCACCACCAGCAGTCGGTGTAGACGAAATCGGCCCCGGCGATGGCCTCGAGCGGGTCGTTGGTGAGCAGGAACGACCCCCCGCTCTCGGCGGCGAAGCGGGTCGCGTTCTTGCGCACGTCTTCGCTGATCTCATATCCCGGGGCGTTGCCGATGCGCACGTGCAGACCGAGCTTGGTGAGCGTCGTGGCCAGCGAGTTGCAAGGGTGGGCGGCGTCACCGACGTAGGCGAACGTGACGCCCTCGAGCTGACCCGCGTACTCGAGGATCGTCAGCGCGTCGCTCATGCTCTGGCAGGGATGGCGGTTCGCGTCCATGCCATTGATGACGGGGACGGTGGACCACCGCGCGAGCTCGTTCACGGTCTCGTTCTTCTTGCTGCGGATCTCGATGGCGGCGTTGTACTGCGCCAGAGTGCGGGCCGTATCTGCGATCGTCTCGCGCCCGGGAAGGTGGATCTCGCCCGGGCGCAGGTAGAGCGCGTTGCCGCCGAGCTCGGCGAAGCCGTTCTCGAAGCTTACGCGCGTGCGCGTGGAGGCGGCCTCGAAGATCATCGCGAGATGCTTGCCGGGGAAGAACGGCGTGAGCGGGCGCCGTTTCCACAGCTCCTTGAGCTTGACCGCGAGGTGCAGTAGGGCCTCGAGCTCCTCGCGAGAGTAGTCGAGGTCAGTGAGGAAGTGTCGACCACGGAAGCGCTTGAGCGGGGGAAGCGGCTTGCTGACGTCGAGAGCCATCGGTCCTCCTTGCGGCGCGTGCCTTGTCAAGGCCACTTGTTCGTCCGGACGGACAAGAGTATTCTACTCGCGGTATTCACGAGCTGCAAACGAGGAGGCGGCCACGCACGACCAAGCCGACACGGTGCGACGTAGTCTCGCGAGAGGCGAGGGGATACCGAGCTCGCTCGGCATCGCCGACCCAGTGGACCTGCTCCCGCCAGTGGCGCGGACGATCCTCGATGCTGCGCGGAGGCTGCTTGCCGAGGGTGGATACGAGGCATTGACCCTTTCGGCCATCGCGGCCGCAGCCGGCGAACCCAAGGCGAGCATCGGGTACTACTTCGGCAACAAGGACGGCCTCATCGTGGCGCTCGTCGACGTGCTCACGCACGAGGCGAATCGGGCGCTCCTCGCCGCTACCGAACGTCTGCCGATGGGGGACCAGCGCCTGCACGCCCTGATCGATGGCGAGGTGCGCATCGCCGGCGACATCGAGACGTTCCGGTCGTTCTTCGCGATCCTTCCCCACGCGCTGCGTGACGAACGTCTCCGCGTCCGTGTCGCCGAACTCTATGACGGCTACCGCGAGACGGTCCTGCGCTGCGTCGCTGCGGCGGACGACAAGTCGCGTCGAAGCACGCTGCCCTTCGCCATGCTCATGATCGCCATCGTCGATGGCCTTGCTATTCAGCATGGTCTCGACCCTGACGGCATGGACGTGCGCGCCGCCATCGATCTCTGGGAGCACCTGGCGCGCAGCTTTCTCGCCGAACGTGGCGCCCTGCCCACCACGTGAAAGGGGGCGCCGGGGCGCCCAGACGCGCGGCTCCTCGAGTATCTCGCAAGCCGGACACCAGCTCTCCCGCCGGCACTCCTCCAACGGTACAGCGGTTTCGGCTCAGCGCCCGTTCCGGTCGAGCTGGCCTCCTGGGTCGTCAGTCCGTAGGTAACGTGCGTTCGCTACGCACTCCCTCCTTACGACGGCGACGAGGGGAAGACGGTGATGGCGCGGGTCGGCCCGACGAGGGAGCTCGTGGCCGCGATCCGTACCCGGATCGAGGACTCGAACGAGGACCCGCGGCCGTTCGTCTGGCACAGGACCGCTGCCCCGATCCTTGACTCAGTGGCTCAGCACCGCCAGCTCATCTCCGACTGAGGAGACCAGGCCAACGGGAGCATCGCTGACCGCCTCCCTGCACAGTAGGGGATGGGCGCCGGCGCTGTGTCGCGGCGTCCCTTGACAACCCGTACGCTTTCCTATACGAGTCTGGATCACCGGCTGCTGGTGAGTAGCGACGGTGTCTGCGATGAGGGCGGCTTACCGATCGTCACCGTCAGGCGGCTGGGGAAGAAGCGGCGGTAAGACCAGGACATGACAGCGATCGATTCTCGTGTGTCTCGTGGTTTGTTCGTCCGGACGGACAAACAACCGCTGCAAGAGGAGGAAGGAGGATGGAGTGAGCTGGTGGGCTTGGGGAGCACAGCTAGCACAGCTGATAGAGAGGGGGTACAGATGTCGGCCTACATGACTGACAGCGTCGGTGCAGCCGCCGACGGCGGCGGCATCGAGGGCGGCGATGAGGTGCGCGCCGCGATCCTGCAGCGTCTCCGGGAGGTGACGGCCCCGGACTACGTCGACCCCGCGCGCAAAGACCTGACGGGCCTCGACTGGTTCGCCCTCGTCGGCTTCATGGCCGCCTGCGCCGTCATCTTCACCGTCTGGGGGTACTGAAGATGACCGAGCAGGCGAGCGAGGAGTTCGCGGAACAGACCTCGAAGGAAGCGCTCCTGGCCACCGTGCCCGTGGCCGCCAAGGAGCGCGTCTGGGGCTTCTGGGACTTCACCTGGGTGATGACCGGCCTCGCCATCGCCACCTGGGCCTTCCTCATCGGCGGCGACGTCGTCTACTTCCTCGGCCTCAAGGCCGGGATCGCGGCGATGGTGCTGGGCAATGCGATCGGCGTCTTCTTCGTCGTCATCAGCGTCCTCGGCAACACGAAGTACGGCCTCGAGCACTTCACTCTGATCCGCTCCGTCTTCGGCCGTCACGGGATCAAGCCGCTCATCTACATCCTCAACTTCCTCGTCTGTATCGGCTGGACCGGGGTCCTGTCGGTCATGTTCGGCCGTGCCGGGGTCAACGTCCTCAACGAGCTCGCGGGGACGGACTACGGCGGCGACAGCGCGCTGGTGTTGGCGTTCGGCGTCATCGCCCTGGCGGTGAGCTGGGTCGTGGTCGTCAAGGGGCCGGTGGCGCTGAAGTGGTTCAACCGCGTGGTGGCCCCCGGGCTGGCCATCGTCCTCGTCGTGATGGTGTACTTCATCTTCCGCGAGACGAGCTGGGCGGAGCTCACCGCGATCAAGCCCCTCGAGCCCTTCGGCAACAAGCTCCTCGACTTCATGATGGTCGTGGAGTTCAGCCTCGCCGGCGGCGTCTCCTGGTGGCCGGCGCAGGGGAACCTGACCCGGCTCGCGACGACCCAGCGGGCCGGCGCCTGGGCGACCGTCATCGGCCTGTTCGTCGTGACCCTGATCGCCCAGACCGTCGGTCTCATGGCGGCGCTCAAGTTCGGCGACGCCGACCCGACGGCGTGGATGATCCCGCTGACCGGCACGGCCGTGGGCGTCGTCATCCTGGTCTGGGTCGCGTTCGCCAACATCACCACGATCTCGGTCCAGGCCTACCAGGTCTGCGTGGCCATGCGTCAGGAGGGTGTCAGGTTCCTCGCCTCCATGCGCTGGGACGTGATGATCACCATCTTCCTCGGCTTGGCCGTGTTCCTCCTCATCAAGCCCAGTCTCATCTACGACAACTTCTTCCAGTTCCTCTACTGGATCGGTCTGAGCTACTCGCCCGTGATGGGCATCATCTGCGTCGACTACTTCCTGTTCAGGCACCAGACGCTCGACCTGTGGGCCATCTTCGATGCCCGCAAGGGCAGCCCCTACGACTTCTGGCGGGGCTGGAACATCGCCGCCTACATCGCCATGGGCGCCGGCGTCGCCGTCTACGCGGCGCTGTTCAACCCGGTCTCGCTGTGGAACTCGGCGCCCTTCCGCTACACCTCGGCGACCGTGCCGTCGCTCGTCGTCGCGGCCCTCGTCTACTTCGTCCTCACCCAGCTCTGGGTGAAGCGCGTCGGGAAGGGGGGCTACACGGACTAGAGACCTTGCCCGCAGACCGGCGGCCACCATGGGCCACCAGGCTGTGCAGCGGTCGCTGCGTGAGGCATGATCTGGGGACCGCTTCCCGGCGCACGTGTAGGATGCGGGGGCGACGTACAAGTGGACCCTCCAGAAGCGGGGCGACGAGAGAGGCAGCGGCATGGACGCGGCGATCGTCTGGAGCAAGGACTACGAGCGACACGACACGGGAGGGCATCCTGAGGGACCCGACCGCGCCACGGCGATCGTCGACTACTTGCGCGGTCTCGACCTCTGGGCCCGCCTCGCGCTCGTCGCGCCCCGACCGGCCACGGTTGACGACCTGCTCCTCGTGCACACGGAAGCCCACGTGGAGCGTGTGCGTCGTGTCGCCGAGAGCGGGGGCGGTGAGATGGATCCCGAGACGCCGGTCTCGGCGGCGAGCTTCGGCATCGCCCTGCTCGCCGCCGGCGGTGTGCTGACCGCCCTCGACTTATGGGACGACGGGCACGCTGCGTTCGCGCTCGTGCGCCCGCCGGGTCACCATGCGACGTCCGACCGGGCGATGGGGTTCTGCCTCTTCAACAACGTCGCCATCGCGGCGCGCAAGCTGCTCGTCGCCGGCTTGGAGCGGGTGGCGATCATCGACTGGGACGTCCATCACGGGAACGGCACCCAGGCGGCGTTCTACGACGAGCCCCGGGTGCTCTTCTGCTCGCTCCATCAATGGCCGCTTTACCCGGGAAGCGGATGGTTCAGCGAGTGCGGCGAGGGCGACGGCGAGGGCTATACGGTCAATCTGCCGATGCCCATCGGGGCGCGTGACGGCGACTACGTCGGCGCGTTCGAGTGGGTCATCGAGCCCATCGTCGACCAGTTCGCGCCCGAGGCATTGCTCGTGTCCGCGGGGTTCGACCCGCATGCCCGCGAGCCGCTCGCCAGCCTGCAGCTCAGCGAAGCCGGGTTCGCCGCTATGGCCCTCCGCGTTCTGCGCATGGCGCAGCGGCACTGCGAGGGCCGGCTGGCGCTGGCCCTCGAGGGCGGCTACGACCGTCCGGCGACGAGCCGTTCCGTCGCGGCGGTGCTCACGGCGATAGTAGACGAGCGCGCGCCCGACGTCGGTGGGGCCGGCGAGCAGGCCCAGAAGGTGATCGAGCGGGCGTGCGCGGTCCAGGGACGGTATTGGCGGCTGTGACGTGGGCGGGGACGGGCTGCGACGCAGCCCGTCCCCGCCCACGTTCGTCTCCCTCCCCGTCCGGCTCGGTCGGGCGCCGCTCAAGGACTCCCTCAGTACTCGCCCGGCTCCGTCCTCACCTTGCCGCGGAAGGTGCGGTACACGATGGTCGTGTAGGTCAGCACGAGCGGCACGCCGATGATGGCGATGACGAGCATCGCCTTCAGGGTCAGCGGTCCCGAGGCGGCGTTGGTGACTGTGAGGCTCGTCGTCTCCGGCGTGCCGCGCGCCGGGATGATGTCCGGGTAGTTGCCGACGGCGGCGATGCCGGCGAGAGCGATGATGATCGCCGCCGACCCGAGGAAGGCGCGCACGTCGCCACCCTCTTGGCGCTGTTGCCAGAACGTGTACACGAGGGCCACGACCAGGACGACGACGAAGAGCCAACCGACCGGCCGTTGGAGCACGTTGTCCGACGCGCGGGGGACCCAGGTGATGGTCGCCGCCGAGGTCACGAGGGCGAGCACGCCGCCGACGATGAAGAGCGGCGTGCGCCAGGCGACGGCGCGGCGATGGAGCGGCCCCTCGGTCTTGACGGCGAGCCACGAGGCTCCGTGGGTGAGCAACAGCGCGAGGCCGGTCGCCCCGACGAGCAGTGCGTACGGGTTGAGCAGATCGAGGAAGGTGCCGGTGTAGTCGCCGGCGTCGTTCAGCGGCACGCCGCGGATGACGTTCCCGAGGGCGACGCCGACAAGCAGCGACGGGAGGAGGCTGCCGACGAAGAACGTGACGTCCCAGAACCGTCGCCAGGCCTCGTCGCGGTGTCGGAACTCGAGCGAGACGGCGCGCAGGATGAGGCCGAAGAGGACGAGCATGATGGCCAGGTAGAACCCGCTGAACGTAGCCGCGTACACGGCGGGGAAGGCGGCGAACAGGGCGCCGCCGCCGGTGATGAGCCAGACCTCGTTGCCGTCCCAGATGGGACCGATGCTCGCGCGGACGACGCGCTTTTCGTCTTCGTCCGTGGCGATGAACGGGTACAGCACGCCCGTGCCCAGATCGAAGCCGTCGAGCACGACGTAGCCGGTGAGGAGGACGGCGACGAGGAAGAACCAGATGCCTTCGAGCGTCATGGCTTCACCTCTCCGTCCCGCCGACCGGCGCCGTCTCCGCGGCTGCGGGCTCCGACGCTGCCGTCAGCTCGTCGGGTCCCTTGCGGATGATCCCGAGGAAGACACGCAGCCAGGCGACGAACAGGACCGCGTACACGGCTGCGAACAGGACCAGCGTCGTCCAGACCTCGCCCGCCGAGACGACCGGCGAGACCCCGTCCTCGGTGCGCAGCAGACCCTGCACGACCCAGGGCTGACGTCCCACCTCGGCCGCCATCCAGCCCATGTTCATGGCAAGCAAAGGCAGCGGGAACGAGACGACGAGGACCCAGAGCATCCAACGCGCGTTCTCGAGCCGCTTCAGCAGCAGGAGGACGAGGGCGACGAGCATGATCGCGATGAAGAGGAACGAGAGCGCGATCATGATGTGGTAGCTCTGGAAGGTCAGCTGCACAGGCGGGCGATCGGTCGCGGGGACACTCGCGAGACCAGTCACTACATGGTCGGGGTCGAGGCCCAGCATGAGGCTGAGCCCGCTCGGGATGCCGACGCCGGTGACGCTCTTGCCGCCGTCCCGGACCCACCCGGCGAGCCAAAGCGTCGCGTTTGGCCCGGTCTCGTAGACGGACTCGAAGGCGGCCATCTTGACCGGCTGCTCCTCGGCGACCTCGAGGGCGTGCCAGTGGCCGATGAACGGCATCGCCGCCGAGACGACGAGGCCGGCGATGAGGGTCGACTTCATGGCCTGGCGGGCGAAGTGGAGGTGGCGTCTCTTGAGCAGGTACCACGCGGCGATGCTCGCCACGACGAAGCAACCGGCGATGAGGGCGCCCGCCATGGTGTGGGCGTAGCGCGGCGCGGTCGAGGGGTTGAACGCCGCGGCCCAGAAGTCGGTGAGTACGGCTTTGCCGTCCTCGACCTTGTAGCCGCGCGGCGTCTGTTGCCAGGAGTTCGCGATCAGGATCCAGAGGGCCGACAGCCACGCGCCGGCCATGACGAGCCAGCAGGAGGCGTAGTAGAAGCCTCGCGAGACGCGCTTGCGTCCGAAAAGAAGGATACCGAGGAAGGTCGACTCGAGGAAGAAGGCGAACAGTCCCTCGGCCGCCAGTGGGGCGCCGAAGATGTTTCCCACGAAGCGCGAGTACTCGGCCCAGTTGGCGCCGAAGGCGAACTCCATGGTGATCCCGGTGGCGACGCCGACGGCGAACGTCGTCGTGAACAGCTTGATCCAGAAGTCGGACGCCGCCCTGTGGGCCGGGATGCCGCTCTTGTAGTAGCGCCGTTCCGCCAACACCACCATGAGCGCCAGACCGATGCTGAGCGGGACGAAGATGAAGTGGAATCCGACGGTGAAGGCGAACTGGATGCGGGACAGCGTCAGGGCGTCCATGCCGTGCTGGCACCTCCTCGGCGACGGGGGCCAAGTCCGCTCGTGTCCACGGGTCGCACCGTGTCCTTTCCGGGACCGGACCGATTGACTCCGCTATTCCTATAGTGAAACCGCCGCGATGTCAACGTCGCGTCCCAGGCAGGACAAACGCTTTGCTTCGAGTTGAGTGGAATCGAAGAATCTATGCTTAACCCCCCTATACAAGCGTCTTGGGGCGTGCTACCATACACGAGGGTCGGCTGCGAGCGCCGGCCGTTTGTTTGCATGCAGGAGGCTGATACCGTTGGCTGAAGAACCCGAACTGCTCGAGTGCCAGGAGTGCTCCGCGGAATGCGAGAAGGTGGTCTACCCGGCCGCCTGCCTCGCCACGAACTGCCGCTTTCTCTATGCGTTCAACGAGGACGGACGCACGTTCTTCGGGTGCATCGAAAAGGTGTTCCCGCACGAGATCGATCTGCAGATGTTCCAGGACATCGAGCGCGGTAAGGGCGGCTTCGGCGTCGTGAAGGTGACGCGCCAGCCGCTGCCGCAGTGCTCCGTGGCGGTCCAGAGCTGCTATGCCGCCGGCGAAGGACCGATCTGCCGTAACCTGTACTTCAAGCGCCGCGACCGGCGCGAGGTCCAGACGGTCGAAGACTGACGGCGACGCAGACGCATCGCGAGACCGCCGTCTGAGCGGCCGTTTTGTCGCTCAGACGGCGGTCTCGCCGCGCCCGGGGTGGTATACTCGCCGATGTGCGCATGCCCGGCACCCGTGGGGGCGAACTGGTCTCGACATGGGCGACACCGAGGCAGGAGCAGCAGGCCGAGGTCCGGTGGCCTCGTTAAACTGCCGGAAGCACACAACTGCCGAGAGTGATCTCGCACTGGCTGCCTGATCTAGGCTAGCCCGTCACGTCGGGTAGGCCCGTGGCCCGAATCGTGGCGTCGCTCAACGGGCTGGGGTCTGGCTGGCCGGCTCCGACCGGTCAGACCCGAGATCGAACGGAGCTGGCGAACGGCACCCGGCCGACGCGGGGGTCGCAAGCGAGACGAAATGCGTCGGCTAAGCCTGTAGAGACTCCGCTGAGGCGCCCGTGGACGCGGGTTCGATTCCCGCCGCCTCCACCACACCGGTATCCACTTTGGCGTGCGACCGTCTCGATCCGTCCCTGCTTCGTGCGAGTCATGTCGCTCGGTCAGCGGAACCCGTGTCGGGTCTTCGATCGTCGCCTGGAGCGCTGTCGTCCCGACGCTGCTGGTCGGCCGCCGAGAGGCCCCGCCGGGCTCGCACCCTTGCGACGCCGTCTCCTGGGGGCAAGGAGCCGTCGTGCGAGTGTTCGCCGCGACGCCGCGAGTGACCACGAGCATCCGGGCGTGCGTCACGCCGCCTTCTCGGGTAGTGTCGTCGCGAATGTCCTTGGGGCCTGCTTCGGGGGTGCACGCGCACTCGGTGCGCACTCGGCCCCGAAACAGGCGCGCCTCGATGCTCACGGGCTGTGTCGGCAAGGACCGGGGAGCAGGGGAGCGGTATCTTGACTGTCCCGCGGGAGCACAGGAGGGAAGGCGTGCGACATGGCATCTCGGAGAACTGGCATCACCTGCCGGCCGACGAGGTCCTGGACCTGCTCCAGACCGACGCGACGAAGGGCCTCGACCTCTTCGAAGTCAAGCGTCGCCAGGAGCGCTGCGGTCCTAACGTCCTCACGGTGCGCCGCGGCCCCGGCCGCTTCAAGCGCTTCCTGCTGCAATTCCACCAACCGCTGATCTACATCCTGCTGGTCGCTGGCGCCGTCACCCTCTTCCTCAGGGAGTGGGTCGACGCCGGGGTGATCTTCGGCGTGGTGGTCGTCAACGCGATCGTCGGCTACCTCCAGGAGGCGAAGGCCGTCGCGGCGATCGAAGCCCTGGCGAAGTCCATGACCACCGAGGCCGTCGTCGTTCGCGGCGGCGAGCAGGCCAGAGTGCCCGCGACCGAGCTAGTCCCGGGCGACGTCGTCTTGCTGCAGGCGGGCGACAAAGTGCCGGCGGACCTGAGGTTGATCCGCGCCCGCGATCTGCAGATCGACGAGTCCGCGCTCACCGGCGAATCGCTGCCCGTCGGCAAGACGCCCGAGCCGGTGGCGCATGACCAGGTGCTGGCAGAGCGCACCAGCATGGCGTACGCATCGTCGCTGGTCACGCATGGTACGGGCGCGGGCGTCGTAGTGGCGATCGGCGACGACACCGAGGTGGGTCGCATCTCGGAGCTCATCTCCGCGGCCGAGGACTTGGAGACGCCGCTGACCAAGAAGATCGCCGCTTTCAGCACGATCCTCCTGATCGCGATCCTCGCGCTCAGCGGCGTCACCTTCGTGGTCGGCCTGGTCCGCGGCGAGGCACTCGTCGCCATGTTCAAGGCCGCCGTGGCCTTGGCGGTGGGGGCGATCCCCGAGGGCTTGCCCGCCGCCGTCACCATCACGCTCGCCATCGGCGTGGGGCGCATGGCGAAGCGCCGGGCGATCGTTCGCAAGCTTCCGGCTGTGGAGACGCTGGGCAGTACGACCGTGATCTGTACCGACAAGACGGGCACGCTGACCGAGAATCAGATGACGGTGCAGCGGATCGTTGTCGGGGGGCTGCGGTACGTCGTCAGCGGGACCGGCTACGCACCGGTCGGCAGGATCGTCGCCGAGTCTGCGTCACATGAGAAGGCGATGGGAGACACCGTGGCCGAAGACGGTCGCGCTGCCGTCGAGGCGGTCGCGCACGGGCAGGACGAGCGGCCGAGTCCAGCGCTTCTCGAGGTCCTGCGCGCCGGACTGCTCTGCAACGACAGCCGCGTCGTCGAGGAGGACGGACGCTGGGTCGTCCACGGCGACCCGACGGAGGGCGCACTCGAGACGGCGGCACTCAAGGGCGGCCTCGACCGCGATCAGGAAGAAGCTCGCCTGCCGCGCCTCGACGTCATCCCGTTCCAGTCGGAGGACCAGTACATGGCGACGCTGCACGATGCCGGCGACGGGCGCCGCATCGTCTATCTGAAGGGCGCGGTCGAGAAGGTCCTCGAGCGCTGTGACACGGCGATGAGCGATGGGCTGCCGTTCGAAGGCGGCCGTCCGGACGAGCTCGACCATGATGCCGTCCACGCCACGGTGGACGAGCTGGCGGCCGACGGCTTGCGTGTCCTGGCTTTTGCTCGCGGCGAGCTTCCCGCCGGACGGGACAGGTTGAGCCACGAAGATATCTCCGGCGGTCTGGTCTTCTTGGGCTTGCAGGCGATGATCGACCCGCCGCGGCCGGAGGCGATCACGGCGGTCGCCGCCTGTCGCGCGGCGGGCATCGTCGTGAAGATGATCACCGGCGACCATGGCGTCACTGCGGCGGCGATCGCGCGTCAGATCGGTCTTTCTGACGAGGGCGACCCGGTCGTACTCACCGGGCGCGATCTCGAGGAGCTCACTGACAGGGAGTTGATCGAGCGTGTAGAGGACACCGCCGTGTTCGCGCGTGTCACGCCCGAGCAGAAGCTGCGTCTGGTGGAGGCGCTCCAGAGTCGCGGGCATGTGGTGGCGATGACCGGGGATGGGGTGAACGACGCCCCGGCGCTCAAGCAGGCCGACATCGGGGTAGCCATGGGCATCAGCGGCACCGACGTGGCGAAAGAAGCGGCCGACATGGTCCTGACGGACGACAACTTCGCCTCTATAGAGGCGGCCGTCGAGGAGGGTCGCGGGGTCTTCGACAACCTCACGAAGTTCATCGCCTGGACGCTGCCGACGAACCTGGGGGAGGGGCTCGTCGTCCTCGCGGCGGTGTTCCTCGGGACGACACTGCCGATCCTTCCCGTCCAGATCCTGTGGATCAACATGACGACGGCGGTGCTGCTGGGCCTCATGCTCGCCTTCGAGCCGAAGGAGGAGGGGATCATGGCGCGCCCGCCACGGCGGCCGGATACGCCGATCCTCACGAACAAGATCGTGCAGCGCATCGTCCTCGTCGGCGCACTCCTTCTTGTCGCCGCGTACGGGCTGTTCGAGTGGGCCGGGCAGCGTGGCCTCAGTGACGACGTTGCGCGGACGATCGCCGTGAACGTCTTCGTCTTCGTCGAGCTCATGTACCTGTTCAACTGTCGCTCGCTGACCAAGTCGATCTTCAGGGTGCACCCCTTCTCCAACCGCTGGGTGCTCGGCGGCGTGGCCTTGATGATCGCGCTGCAGATGCTCTATACGTACGCGCCGTTCATGAACACGGCCTTCTCGAGTGCGTCGCTCGAGGCCTGGATGTGGGTGCCGATCCTGGCGGCCGGCGCGGTCGCCTTCGTCGTCGTCGAGGCAGAGAAGTGGGTGAGGCGCGTCGTCGCGGCGCGACGTCGGCTGCGGACCGCCCCGGACGCCGGAGTGTCGCTTGACCCGGCGGACGGGAAACGGTCTTGAGGAGGGTATCTTCGTACAGCATCTCGATACCGTGACAGAGTCGTGACCGGACGGGACGGACAGACCGCTGCTGCTCCCGGGGCAGAGCTCTCGCCATTGACGTCGGCGGACGCGACGCGCGGCTTTGAGCTGGGCCCCATCCGTCCGCCGAGCGAAGCCTTCAGCCTGCTCGTGCGGGTGGTCCGCAACTGCATGTGGAACCGCTGCGCGTTCTGCCCCGTGTACAAGGGAGAGAAGGCGTCACAGCGCGACCTCGCCGACGTGCTCGCCGATGTCGACGCCATGGCGGCCGCGGCCGAGGTGCTCCGCGATCGAGGATGGCGGGCGACGCAGGTCGAGCGCGGCGCAGGCAGGAGACTGCCGCCGGGCGAGTTGCCCCCCGAGGCCTACCAGGTGGAGCTGTTCCTGCGCGGCGGGGCGCGGACGGTGTTCCTGCAGGACGCGGACCCGTGCGCCGTACGGCCGGAGAAGCTGGCCGCCGTCATCGCGCGCGTGAAGGCGCGCTTCCCGACCATCGAGCAGGTGACGACGTACGGGCGCGCGCGGACGCTGGCGCGGCGCGCGCCCGAGCAGCTCGCGCTGCTCCACGACGCAGGACTCACGCGCGTCCACCTGGGCCTTGAGTCGGGCTCCGACGAGGTGCTGCGCGCGGTCGACAAGGGAGTGACGGCGGACGAGCTGGTCGAGGCCGGACAGAAGGTGCTCGGCGCCGGGATGGAGCTGTGCTACTACGTCATGCCCGGGCTGGGCGGACGCGAGGCGGCCACGGCAGCCGCGCACGTCGCGGGCACCGCCCGCGTGATCCGCGCGGTCGCGGCCGCCGCCCCGGCGTCCGCGCCGTCAGGTGCGTCTCGCGTCGCGGTCGGGACGGCGTATCCCTTCGTGGTCCGCTTGCGGACCACGGCGGTCTCGCCCGGGACGCCGCTCGCCGAACGCGCCGCTCGTGGCGACTTCGATCTGCCCGACGACGTTGAGGTCGTCCGGGAGCTGCGCGACCTCCTGGTGGAGGTCGGGGGCGCCCGGTTCGAGCTCTACTCCGACCACGCCCTCAACCTGCTGCCCGAGGTCGAGGGGTCTCTGCCCGCCGACCGCGAGCGCCTGCTCGCCATCCTTGACGACTACCTGGCGCTGCCGAGGTCCGAGCAGGCCCTGTTCGCGATCGGGGCGCGGCTCGGCCTCTTCCGTCGCCTCGCCGACCTTGACGACCCACAGCGCCGGGCCGCGCTCGAGGCCCGGCTCGCCGGAGGCCGACGGCCGACGTCCGACGAGTTGCTGGCTGCGGCGCGCGATCTGCGGGCGCGCTTCATCTGACGTCCGTACGACCTGCCTGGTCATCGGTCCCGCCGCGCGCACCGCGTTCCACCTCCTCGAGCAACGCCTCTTGGGCCCCACCGCTGCGGACACCCAGGCGGCGGGTGTGATCGGTGGCCTTGCAGCCCCACTCATGGGCTTCCTTGCCGCTCGGTCTCCGGCTGATGGGCTGATCGATCGCGCGCGGGCGATCCTTATGGTCGCGCGGCACGATCACGAATGAGTGCGCGACGCCGTCTCCTTTCCGACACGGGCTTCGAGGAAGATCGCGCATCGTCTGCACGGCGGCGGGGCGATGATGAAGTCCTTCGGTGCCTGCCTTCACGCGGGCCGGGCCGGATGGGTCCAGGAAGACGGCCGCCTCGCCGTCTACGGAGACGAGGCGGCGACGAAGCTTGTCTCCCGGGTACGGCGCCGGCGCGTCGTCCGAAGGCGTTGACCTGGCGCCCGCGCGGCGAGCGGGTGACCCTCGCTCAGCCCGGCGGCTCGGCGGGCTCGGCGGCGTGTCCGCCCCTGCTCACGCGCAGCGCCAGGGAGCCGGCGTAGCGCGTGAGCAGGGGCGCCGTGACGGCCGTCAGCAGCACGTACACGGCGGCCAGCGGGGCGAGTCGGCGATCGACGCCGCCGGCGGTCACTGCCAGACCGGCGATCACGATCGAGAACTCGCCGCGGGCGACGAGGGCGGTGCCGGCCCGCAAGCGGCCGGCCACCCCGCTCGTCGCCCGCACCGCGATCCACCCGGTGACGACCTTCGTCAGCGACGTGATCGCCCACAGTGCCAGGGCGGCGCCGAGGACGCCGAGGATCGCCGTCTCGTCCACCATGAAGCCGAACGACATGAAGAACAGGGCGGCGAACAGGTCGCGCAGGGGAGCAAGAAGTTCCCGCGCGCGCTGCGCGATGGATCCCGAGATGGAGAGTCCGACGAGAAAGGCGATGACGCCCCCCGACACGCGCAGGAGCTCGGCCACGCCGCCGGCGATGAGCAGCAGCCCCATGATGCTGAGCAGGACGACCTCGCTCTTGGGGTGCGAGAGGCCCCGGCTGAGGGACGGCCCGTGGTGACGCGCCAGCGTCAAGGCGACGGCGGCGAGAGCGCATGCGCCGGCCGCCCATGCAAGGCTCTCGAGGACCGTCCCGCCCGCGAGCAGGATGGCCACGAACGGCAGGTAAGGCGCCATCACGAGGTCCTCGAGCACGAGGACCGCCAGCATGCCGGGGGTCTCGCTGTTGCCGAGCCGGCCGAGGTCGTCGAGTACCTTCGCGATGATGCTCGACGAGGAGATGTATGTGACGCCGCCGAGGACGAGCGCCGGGAGCCAGTCCCAGCCCATGGCGAGGCCGGCGAGAAACCCCGGCGGGAAGTTGAGGGCGGCGTCGAGGACCCCGGCGACGTAGCTCGACCGGAGGCTGGTCACGACGTCGTCGACCACGTACTCCAGACCGAGCATGAACAACAGGAGGATGACGGCGATCTGTGTGCCGATCTCGACCGTGGTGGCGTCGAGGTCCCGCGGCGCGATCGCTCCTGTGACGAGGCCGGCGAGGAGATAGAGCGGGATAGGCGAGAAGCCCGTGCGCGCGGCGAGGCGGGCGAGGAGCGCGAGCAGGATGAGGACGCCGCCGACTTCGATGAGGAGCAAGGCTCCGCTCGAGGTGATGGCGACCACGCCGGGCACGACGCTACCCGGACTGCAGAAGGTGGGACAGGGCCTCGACGCCCTCGGGTGTGCCGACGACGATGGCCACGTCGCCGGGCTCGAGGGTAAAGGTCGACGGCGGCGCGGCGATCGTCTCGCCGTCGCGCAGCACGGCGACGATGGACGCGGCCTCCTCGTCCTGGTGCTCGACGTCGTGCAACGTGCGGCCCGTGCAGGCCGAGCCAGGCTCGACCTCGATCCAGTCGATGGTGAGGCCCTCGAGCGAGAGCCGCATACGTGTCACCTCCTCGGTGACGCGCGACTGGCCGAGCACCTCGGCAAGGGTCTTCGCGTCGTCCTTTCCGAGGCGCAGGACCTCGTGGCAGGTGTCCGGGTCGTCGCGGTCGCACCTGAGGATCTCGACCCGCCCGCTGTAGTGATTGATGACGACGATGCAGTCGCCGTCGCGCGTCTCGAACGTGAAACGGATCCCCACGCCCGGCAGCCGCGTCTCAGTGACCTCGCTCATGGCTGCAGTGTAGCCCACGGCGGGTCATGAGGGACAGGGGGGCGGCTCGTCGCGGTCGGACGGTCGATCTGGTCGCCAGTGCGATTGTGTGAGGTTCTGCGCGGTCACGTACCGTCTGCGCCCGTCCACGCACGTGCGGACCCAGCCGTTCCGGCCCGTCCTCGTGCGCACTGAACGCCGCAGGCGTCCGCGGCTTGGGCTTGACACGTAAGGGAACCGACATAGGATGTGTGCGACTTTGTTCGGTTGTCGGCCGTGTTGAAAGGGGGTGTCCATTGGCGTCACAGGATGCCCCGGACGCCCACGAGATGATCCCGGCCGAGCGCCGTTCGCGCATCACCGAGATCCTCAGGGACCGCCGCGCCGTGCGCGTCTCGTCCCTCAGCGATGGCTTGGGCGTGTCCGAGATGACCATCCGCCGCGACCTCGAGCGCCTCGAGTCGGAGGGATTGCTCGTCCGCACCCACGGCGGCGCGGTGCTCAAACGCCACATGGCCGAAGAGCCGCTCTACGACGACAAGGTAGCGGCTCATGCCGAAGAGAAGCGCCGCATCGCGCAGCGGGCGGCGCAACTCATCGAGCCTGGTGAGACCGTCTTCCTGAGCTCCGGAACCACCGCCGCCCAAGTCCTGCGCCACGTCGACCCGGCGCTCGAGGCGCGTGTGGTGACCCACAACGTCGGCGCCCTCGCCGAGGCCCATGGCCCGCGTCTCGAGGTCATCCTGCTCGGCGGGCTGTACCGTCCGCGTTCCAACGCCGTCGCGGGGTCGCTGACCATCGAGATGCTGAGCTGGTTCACGGCGAGCAAGATGCTCCTCGGCGTCGACGGGCTCGACCTCGAAGAAGGTCTGACGACGCCGACCGTCGGCATGGCCAGCATCGAACGCGCAATGATCGCGCGGACCCGCGGCGAGGTCATCGCGTTGGCCGACAGCAGCAAGATCGGCGTCGTCGCCGACGTGGCGGTCTGCGGGTTCGACCAGGTCGATGCGGTGCTCCTCGACGACGGCGTGGACGAGAGCCTGCGCCTGGACATCGGGCGCCTGGGGCCGCGCTGCATCACGGTGTGACGGCGAGACCGGGAGGGTGGACGACTGATGGATGTGGAGCAGGCGAACGAGCTCTACGAGCTCGCGTACAGGATGGCCGCCGAGGCCACGCGGCTGCGGGACGCGCTCGAGACCGAGTTCCTCAGCCAGCAGATCACCGGGGTCGTGGACGACGACTACGACCTCGGCCGGGTGGTCAGCGTCGAGCAGGTCCTCGGCGGTTACGTGAACCTGAGCTTCGCGGTCGTCACGAGGGCAGCGGACGGCGAGCATCGTTACTTCGTGCGCAAGTACAACCGGTACGCCGACGAGAACGAGATCTGCTTCGAACACGCTCTCACCTGTCACATCAACAGCCGCGACCACATCGCCGCCGAGGTATACCCGAACAAGCTGGGACGGACGCTCGTGACGCGCGAGGAACTCCTCGACGGCCAGCGTATCCCCCGGTTCTTCGCCGTCTACGAGCTCCTTGGCGGCGAGGACCGCTACACGTGGGTGAAGAACCGCTGCACCGACGCTGAGTTCGAGAGCGGCGGACGTATGCTCGCCCGCTTCCATGCTCTGGCGCACGACTTCGACCCAGGCGGGTTCGCACGCCATCAGCCGCCGATCATGGAGTTCTTGCGGACGCTCGGAGAGACGTTCACGAGCTGTGCCGACCGCGCCGCTGACACCAAGTTCGGGGAGTGTCTCTTCTCCCGCCTGCCCGGCGTCTTCGAAGTGCTGCGGAAGGGCGCCGCCATCGAACCTCGACTTGCGGGCATGCCCTACATCCCGGTCCACTGCGACTACCACCCCGGCAACCTGAAGTGGGTCGGCGAGGAGGCGGTCGCCCTGTTCGACTTCGACTGGTCGAAGCTCGACTACCGGCTCTTCGACGTGGCGGAGGGGATCGTCTACTTCTGCAGTTCATGGGAGGGCCCGGACGACGGCGAGATCAGGCTCGACAAGGCCCGGCTGTTCGTGCGCGCCTACCAGGAGGAGGCGGCGCGCTACGCCATGCCGGGCCCGATGAGCGAGGCCGAGCTCGCCTGCCTTCCGCGCATGGTGGCCAACGCCAACCTGTACGTCCTCAACTGGGACATCACCGCCTACGACTGCGCTCGTGACCCCGATGTGGACGAGTACCTCTTCTTCCTCACCCATCAGCTCGCGTTCATGGAGTACATCGAGGCCCACCAGGACGAGCTCGCCGCGCTCGCGGCTTCGGCCGCTACGGTCGGCGTCGCAAGCTCGGGAAGCGAGGGAGGAGGGTCAGCCGCATGACGTTCGCAGAGCTGCTCACGCCGGCCGAGGTCGAGCGCCTCCACGAGGCGTCGCTCGACGTGCTCGAATCGGTCGGTATCCTCGCCCATCATCCCGGAGCGCGCGAGGTCCTTGGGAGGCACGGCTGCGTCGTCGACGGCGACACGGGTCTCGTGAAGTTCCCGTCCGACGTCGTCGAGCGGTACCGCAAGATGGTCCCGCCGCGCTTCACCTTCCGCGGCCGCGACCCCCGCTTCGACCGCACCGTCCCCGACGACGGGCCGACGGTCGTCACGGGGTCGTCGGCGCCTAACGTGATCGACCCGGTCACCGGCGTCGAACGCCGGGCGACCTCGACCGACATCGCCCGGATCGCCTACCTCGTCAACGAGCTGCCCGGGTTCGACGTGTTCAGTATCTCGACGTTGGCGGCCGACGCGCCCGAGGGGCAGTTCAGCCTGAGCCGGTTCTACCCGGCGCTCAAGAACTGCCTCAAGCCGGTGCGCAGCAACACGCCGACGATGGCCGACCTGCACGGCGTGCTCGAGCTCGGCGAGCTCATCGTCGGCGGCCGCGACGCCTACCGTGAGCGGCCGATCATCAACCATCACTACTGCCCCATGGTCAGCCCGCTCACCATGGACGTCGACTCGACCGAGGCTGTGATGTGGCTGACCGAGCAGGGCCTGCCCGTCTACACGACGGTCGTCCCCAATGCCGGCCTCACAGCGCCCATGACGCTTCCCGGCTGCCTCGTCGTGGGGAACGCGGAGTTCCTCGCCATCACCGTGCTCCAGCAGATGGTGCGCGAGGCGACGCCGGTCATCTACGCCGGTCTGCCGACGGTGGCCGACATGCGCACCGGAGCGTACACGCCCGGCGCCATCGAGACGGGCTTGCTGATCGCCGCCCAGGCCCAGCTCGCGCGCTTCTACGGCGTGCCTGCGGGCGGGTACATCGGGCTCACGAACGCCCATGCGAACGACGCCCAGGCCGGCTTCGAGACCGGCATGAACACCATGCTCGCGGTCGAAGCCGGCGCCACGCTGCTCAACATGGGCGGCCTCCTCGGTTCGCTCATGGCCTTCGACTTCGGCAAGTGCGTTACCGACAACGAGATCGCCCTGATGGACAAGCGCGCCTGGCGCGGGCTCGAGTTCGGCGAGGACGAGCTGGCCCTCGACGAGATCGCGGCCGTCGGTCCCGGCGGCAGCTACATGGGCCGCGACCACACCAAGAAGCGCATGAGGACGGCAGCGTTCCTGCCGCGCCTCGCCGAGCGCGGTACCCGCAGCCAGTGGGAGGACGCGGGCCGTCCACAGCTCCAGGACCGCGCCCTCGCCGAGGCGCGGCGCATCCTCGCCGCCCCCAACCCCGCCGTCTGGGACGGGGCCCTCGACGCCCGCATCCGCGAGCACTTCCCCGGGATCGTGGACGGAGACGCGACGTCCCCGGAAGCGCTCGCCTAGAGGCGACGACCGCAGGTAGCTGGATGAAGGAGGACGACGAGACGCAGCCTGACAGCCGCTGCCGCCAGAGCGGTCAGCGAGACCGGTCCAGAAGAGCGACCTGAGACGAGGTGGTGCATCCCATGGGGGATGACGGGATCTTCGAGGAGTTGAAGCAGTCGGTCATCGACCAGGACGAGGAGAAAGTCCTGGCCACGGTCGACAAGGCGCTGGCCGCTGGCGTCGACGCGCGCAAGGTGATCGACGACGGCCTGCTGCCGGGGCTCGACGTCATCGGCGAGCAGTTCGAGTGCGAGGAGATCTTCCTGCCCGAGCTCATGCAGGCCGCGCTCGCGTTCCAGAGCGCGATGGCGGTACTGGAGCCCAAGATCAGGGAGAGCGGGGGCGAGGGCCCGAAGAAGGGCAGGATCGTGCTCGGAACCGTCAAGGGCGACCTGCACTCGATCGGCAAGAACATCTTGCGGCTGCTGTTCGAGACGTCGGGCTACGAGGTCTGGGACCTCGGCATCGACGTCGACCTGTTCAAGTTCATCGACAAGGCGAAAGAGGTCGACGCCGACATCATCGCCATGTCGGCGCTGCTGACCACCACCCTCATCGGCCAGAAGGACGTCATCGACGCCCTCGGCGAGCAGGGTCTGCGCGACAAGTACAGGGTGATGGTCGGCGGCGGCGCGACCACCGAGGAGTGGGCGCAGAAGATCGGCGCCGACGGCTGGGCGCCCAGCGCCTACGAAGCCGTCACGCTGGCCGCCCGTCTCGTCGGCGCCCAAGCGGGGAGCGCGGCATGATCGACCTGATCGAGGTCTTCGATAGGGCCGAGACCGGCCCCTTGACGAGCGAGACCGACTACTACATGAAGCGCTACGTGCCGAAGCTCGCCGAGGTCATCGCGCGCTACGGCATCAAGTGGGACAAGCAGACCATCGTCAACACCGACGACGAGCTCACCGACAACGTCTTCTCGGCGGCCGTCGACCTGCTCGCCGAGGCGGGCGCGTACTGCCCCGAGACCAACCGGGTCATGGAGTTCACCCGGGACGAGATCCTCACGGCGTGTGCCCAGGCCCCCACCTCCGCGACCTTCGGCGAGGGCCGCGAACGGAAGGCGATGAGGGGCCGCCGCCCCGACACCACGGACGACCGTCCGTGGGTGCACGTGGGCGGCGGCATCTACACGACCGACGAGCAGGTCTTCGTAGACACGGTCGAGAAGATGGCGTCCTTCAGCATTGTCGACTCGGTGAGTGTACCGTCGATCCTGCACATCCGCGGGAAGGACGCCCGCGTGCGCTCGCCGCAGGAAGTGCTTGCCACCATCAAGACAGTGCGGCTCGCGCGCGAGGGCATCCTGCGCTCCGGACGCGTGGGCCTGCCGATCATCAACGGCATCTCGGCGGCGTCGCAGCCAGCCTCGATGTTCGCCGCCACCTACCCGGACTTTGGCCTGCGCCCCAGCGACGGCTTCCTCATCGACTTCCTCAGCGAGATGGTGGTCGGCTACGAGGCGCTGCAGAAGGTGGCCTTCTACAACACCATCGGCGCCAACATCGGCTCGACGTCGACGCCGCTCTTCGGCGGCTATGCCGGCGGCGCCGAGGGCGTCGCCGTCACGGCGACCTGCTACATGATCATGGGCAACCTGATCATGCGCGGCACGTACCACTACAACGCGCCGTTGCACAGCAAGCTACACCTGTCGTCGACAAAGCCGCTCATCTGGGCGATCGCCCTCTCCAACGCGGCCGTCGGGCGCAACATGGGCTACCCGATGGTCAACCTCCCCTACCTGGGCGGCGGCTCGGGGACGAAGCAGTACCACTACGAGATGGCCTGCTACATGCTCGCCGTGGTCACGTCCGGCGGCAACGTGTTCAGCGGCCATCCGGCGATGGCCGTCCAGCCGGACTCCCTGGTGCCTGACGACCACCGCTTCCACGCCGAGATCGGCCTCGCCGCGGCCAGGCTCACGCGGGCCGAGGCCGAGCCGATCTGCCAGAAGCTCTTCCCGCTCTTCGGCGACAAGCTCAAGGAGCCCGACAAGGGCCTCACCTTCCAAGAGGTCTACGACCCGCGCACCAAGCGCATCGTGAACGCCGACTACCAGCGCGTCATGGACGAGGTCCGCGAGGAGCTCGCCGGCATGGGTCTCGAGGTGCCCGTCTCATGACGGCGCCGGAACAGGCTCGCGCCGAGGCCGGCGCGCAGCCGCAGGCAAGCGCGCCGGCCGGCAACGGACACCCGATGACGGCCGCCGAGGCGATCGCCCGCATCCCGGCGTGGCAGGGCCACGACGTCCGCTGGGAGGAGCTCGGCGGCGGCATCACCAACCACAACTACATCGTCTGGGTCGACGGCGGTCCCGAGAACGGCGGCGGCAAGTACGTGCTCCGGGTGCCCGGACAGGGTACGGACATGTTCATCGACCGGGCCAACGAGCGCGACTGCATGATCCAGGCGGCCAAAGCCGGTGTGGGCCCCGAAGTGGTGTACGTGATCGAGCCCGAGGGTGCGATGGTGATCGCCTTCGTCGACGGCGAGATCATGCATCCCGAGACGATGGCCGGGCATCCGGCGCGTATACGCCAGGCGGTCGAGACGGCCCGTCGCGTGCACGAGCGGGCGATCTTCAAGCACGAGATCCACGTGTTCGAGATGATCCGTGGCTACGTGAAGATCGCCCGCGAGATCGGCGCCCCCATGCCGGAGCGCCTCACGGCCATGCTCAAGGCCCTCGACGACATCGAGGCGGCTTGCGCACGTGACCAGCCGCGACCGGCGGCCTGCCACAACGACCTCCTCAGCGAGAACTTCATCGTCGACGCCAGCGGCCGCATGTGGATCATCGACTGGGAGTACGGTGGGATGACCGACCCCTACTTCGACCTCGGTGACTTCGTCATGGAGCACCCGTTCTCGCGCGCCGAGGAGCGGCTCGTGATCGAGGCGTACTGCGGCCGCATGGACGAGAAGCGTTTCGCCCGCATGATGCTCTACAAGATGGTTTCCGGCGTCTGGTGGGGCGTGTGGGCGATGATCCAGCACACCGTCTCGAAGATCGAGCACGACTACATGGACTGGGGCATGGAGCGCGTGGCGCGCGCCGAGGCTGTGGTGGCGGACCCGGAGTACCCGGCATGGCTGGCCCTCGTATGACGGCGAGCGCAAGAAGGGGGCGCACATGAGCAAGAAGGGACCACGGGTCTTTTTTGCCACCGACGTACACGGCTCGGAAGTCTGCTGGCGCAAGTTCGTGAACGCGGGCAAGCACTACGAGGCCGACGTCCTGATCCTCGGCGGCGACATGACGGGCAAGGCCATCGTGCCGTTCGCCGAGGAGGGAAGCGGCCACTGGATCTTCCATCTCCAGGACGTCCGCCATGAGGTCGAAGGCGAGGACGAGCTCGCCAAGGCGAAGCGGTCCGTACGCGACCATGGCTACTACCCGGTCGTCATGAGCCACGAGGAGATGCAGCGCTACTCGGCCGACACCGGTGCGCTCGACGCCCTCTTCAAGGAAGAGATGCGCAAGACCGTCGAGGAATGGGTGGCGTTCGCCGACGAGCGTCTTGAGGGAAGCGGTATCCAGTGCATCGTCTGCCCCGGGAACGACGATGCCTACGACATCGATGAGATCCTCGCCACCTCGCACACCATCCAGGTGGGCGAGGCGAACGCCATCGACCTGCCGGCCGGTTACCAGCTTGTGTCGAGCGGCTGGACCAATCCGACCCCATGGGACACCCCTCGTGAGGAAGAGGAGGACAAGCTCAAGGAGCGACTTGCGCGGGTGATCGAGATGGCGACGGCGCCCCCCGACAGACTCGTGTTGGGCCTGCACGCGCCGCCGTACGATACGCAGCTCGACGTGGCTCCCAAGATCGACTGGGAGCGACTCGAGGTCCAGGGGCAGGATACCGCCCATGTGGGCTCGACGGCCGTCAGGGAGGTGATAACGGAAGTCCAGCCGCTGTTGTCGCTGCACGGTCACATCCACGAGAGCAGAGGAGCCATCCGCATGGGGAGGACCCTCGTGGTGAACCCGGGCAGCTCATACGTCGAGGGCACGCTCGACGGCTGCGTCATCGAGCTCGACGGCAAGGACAAGGTCAAGAAGTATCGGCTCACCTCCGGGTGAACCGACCCGGGCGCAGCATGCACTGGCCGCGGCGGGGGGACCGCGCGGCCTGATCTGGAGGAGGAGGCTGATCCATGGCGACAACCGCGGAGCCACCAAAGCCGGCGGAACAGACCCTGTTCGTGAGAAAAGCGAGCGGCCTCGTCAAAGCGTGGTCGGGCGGGGACGGGTTCCGGTATTCGTTCTTCTCGGTGAACCTGTTCCTCGCCATCTGGTCGTTCGCGTACGCGTGCTTCATCCCCGGCGGCAGCCTGTTCTGGTCGATCGTGATCACCTCGGTCTTCATCGTCATGGAGATCATCGTGTACGCGGGCCTCATCTCGGCCATGCCGAGGGCCGGCGGCGACTACGTCTGGATGTCGCGCATCTTCCACAGCGCGGTGGGCTTCATCGTCGCCGCCGTAGGGTGGTGGTTCATCCTGTGGCTCTGGACGCCGATCTACGCCGACATGGGCGTGCAGACCACCGTCAAACCGATCTTCCGTATCCTCGGGCTCAACAGCGCGGCGGACTGGCTGGGGACCCCGACGGGGATCTTCGTCGCCGCCCTGGTCGTGATCGCCATCGCCTCGACCCTCGTGGCGATCGGCATGAAGGCCTATGCCAAGTTCCAGGTCTGGGCCATGTGGATCGGCCTCGCCGGCGTCATCGTGGCCGGCATCCTCTTGCTCGTCACGTCCGGCAGCAGCTTCAAAGACAGGTTCAACGAGGCGGCGAACAAGTACTACGGTGAGGCCGGGACGCTGAACCTGCAGAAGTACGAGACCGACGCGTCCGGCCTCTTCAAGTACGATGACGCCGGCGCTCTCATCCCCGTCGAGGGAGAGACGTACGCCGGCGCGTTCGAAGCCATGGAGGCGATCGGCAAGGGCACAGGCATGCCGACCTCGACCTTCTCGGGCGGCCTGAGCTGGGCCACCTGGACCCTCGTCCCCTTCATGCTCTTCTGGATGGCGTGGCCGAACTGGGGCGCCACGTTGTACGGCGAGGTGCGCGGGGCCAAGGACTTCCGCAAGAACATCTACCAGATGCTGGGCGGCCTCTTCGTGCCGACCCTCATCGCCCTGGCCTTCCTCGCCCTCATGACGTGGAAGGTCGGCTACCAGGCGTTCATGGGGACGATGGCAGCGTACTGGTGGGGGATCTCGCCGCTCGGCGGCGACAGCGTCTCGCCGACGGCGATGATCTCCTGGATCGTGCCGAACGCGGCCTTCCAGGTCGTGCTCGTCGCCGCCATCAGCCTGTTGCTCTTCGGATGGTTCGGCACCCTGTTCCTCTCGTCGACGCGCATGATCTTCGCGGCGGCGTTCGACCGGATCCTGCCTGAGGGCGCTGCGCGGGTGACCTCGAACGGCGTGCCAGTCGTCGCCCTGCTGCTGATGACGATCCCGTCGACCATCGTCGCCGCCCTGTATGCCTATACGCCGGTCGTCGAGGAGTACGGGGTGACGATCGTCAAGCTCTTCACTTATGACGCCACGCTGGGCATCATCATCATGTTCCTGGGCAGCGGCCTGGCGTTCATGGTCATGCCGTGGCGCGGCAAGGCGATCTGGGACAGCTCGCCGCTTCCCAAGGGCAAGATCCTGGGCATTCCGTGGATGTCGATCGTGGCGGCCATCTACTCCGCCTTCCTGGTCTTCAACATCACGCTGTTCATCAAGGATTCGATCTACGGCGTCAACAACAAGGAGTCCGGCATCTTCATGGGCGTCCTGTACATCGCCGCCGCGGTGATCTGGGTGGTCGCCTGGGCGGTGCGCAAGAGCCAGGGCATGGCGCTCGAGGCAGTGGCCAAGGAGATCCCGGTCGAGTGACGGACGGAGCGTACGGCCGTAAGTGGGACGTGACCGGACGCGCGGGCGGCGGGGCGGACCATGGTCCGCCCCGCCGCCCGCGAAGCACGAAAGGCCAAGGACGACGTCGGCTTGCCGAGCCGGCGAGGGCTTGGGCCATGACGGCAGGAGGAGGCCCAAAGGGATGAAGATCCTCACGAGGATGGGCGACGGCTCGAACGTCGAGCTGACCCGGGACGAACTGCGCGCCGAGTTCGTGCAGGGGTCGGAGGCCGCGGCGGCGAAGGCGAAGATCCCGGCCCTCGACGAGAACGAGGTCGACTGGCTCGTCGACTGTTTCGCGGCGCCGACACGCGTCTGGGGCGTGGAGCGCGGTCACGAGGTCGTGATGACCAAGGACGGCTGCGTGAACGCGCTCAACTCGTCACGGATGTCGAGCGGCGTGGTGGCTCCGGTCAATCGCGAGGTGGGCGTGCGTCTGTTCGAGTCGATGCTCGGCTTCGACTCGATGGAGGTCTCGCATAACGACTACTCGGTCAAGCCGCAACGCTTCTTGAAGGCGCTCGAGCAACTGCACATGGAGCTGCTGCAGGAGACCACCATCTTTCCCCTGCTTTACGGCTTCATGCCGAACTTGGGGCTGTATTACCGCCCCGACGGTTCGTTCGAGAACCCGTCCGACCTGCTGCAGAAGGGCGACATCGCCGGCGCGCGTCGAACTCAGGAAGAGGCACTCGAGGCGTGCCTCGGCGACTGCATCGAGATGAGCGATTGTATGGTCGAGATGGGCGCCGACGGCATCGACTACGACACCGTGGCCTCGACCGGCGACGCCGAGTTCCTCGCCGTGTTGCGCTGCACGGAGCACGTGGCCAAAGAGACGGGGCTGCCGGTCGAGATCGGCATGGCGGCGGAGATGGTGCTCGGCTTCCACGGCGAGCTCGAGTACGACGGGGTGCGACTCGCCGGCCTGTGGCCGCACGAGCAGCTCAAGCTCTGCGAGAAGGCGGGGGCGGCGATCTTCGGCCCCGTCGTCAACACGAACACCAAGAAGACGGCGCCGTGGAACCTCGGGCGCGCCCTGACCTTCATCAAGAAGTGCACCGAGATCGCCGAGATACCCGTGCACGCCAACGTGGGCATGGGCGTCGGCGGCGTGCCGATGTTCGAGACGCCGGCCGTCGACGCCGTGACCCGGGCGAGCGCGGCGATGATCGAGATCGGCCGCTGCGACGGGTTGTAGGTGGGCACGGGCGACCCTGCCGGCATGCACATGGCGCATCTGCTGGCCTCATCGATGGGCGGCATCCGGGCTGCTGGAGACCTGGTAGCCAGGATGGAGCTCAAGAAGATGAGGATCGGCGAGGCCAAGAAGTACGTCGCGGACAAGCTCCACGTGTCGCCGCTGGACTTGAGCGACCCGACGCTGATGCGTCAGCTCCGCGAGGAGCTCGACATCGGCACGGTCACGGGCGTCCCCGGCGTCGCCAAGGGCATCGCGGCCAAGGTGCGCATCGCCGAGCTGCTCGACATCGAGATCAACTGCGTCAACCAGTTCCTGAAGAAGACCGGGTTGCAGCGCGGCGCGCCGGCGCCGGCGGACTGAACCCGGGTGCGGCGGGGGCGCCCGCCGGCGGGGGGCGCCCGCCTGCGCCCGCCCGCGCCGGCGCCCCCGCCGCCGGCCCTGAACGCCCGGCCGAGAACGCCCGGCCGGCGCGCCCGGTGGGCCGGTGGGCTCTGATAGCTTTTGTGTGCTTCTGTGCGATAGTGGTAGACTGTACGACAGACGGATGAGGACGACAGGAGGCAGGGAGTGAGCGGCAGACTCGAGGGCAAGGTAGCCCTCATCACCGGCGCCGGGATGGGCCAGGGCAGGGAGGCCTGCCGGCTCTTCGCCGAGCACGGCGCCCGCATCATCGCGCTCGAGATCGACGAGAAGGCGCTCGCCGACACGGTGGCCCTTGTGAAAGGGGAGGGCGGCGAGATCGCCGGCTTCGTCACCGATGTCTCCGACGAGGAGCAGGTCAAGGCCGGCGTCGAAGGCGGCGTCGCCCAGTTCGGCAAGCTCGACGTCGTCTACAACAACGCCGGTGTGCTGTGGCGCGACTACGACTCCAGTGTCGTCGACACGCCACGCGACCACTGGGACAAGGTCATCGCCATCAACCTCACCGGCGTGTTCCTCGTCCTCAAGTACGCGGTCCCGCACCTCAAAGAGAACGGCGGCGGCTCGATCATCAACGTCGGCTCCATCTCCGCGTTGGTCGGCTTTTCGCGTCCGCAGGACGCCTACACCAGCGCCAAGGGTGCCCTCATCGCCTTGACGAAGTCGCTCGCCGTCCAGTACGGCCCCGATCACATCCGCGCCAACATCATCCATCCCGGCATCATCGACACACCGATGCAGGCCAGGGAGATGGCGAAGCCGGAGTGGGTCGCCGACGTCGTGAGCTCCATCCCGCTGGGTCGGGTGGGTCAGCCGCGCGACATCGCCTACGCGGCCCTGTATCTGGCCAGCGACGAGGCCTCCTGGGTGACGGGGGCCGAGCTGCTGGTGGACGGCGGCTTCATCGCCACGTGACCATGGTTCCGTCGCCCGACAGCCGCAGGCGCGAGGCGCCGCTGCCCGCCGTCATCCCGGACACGCCCGTCCAACTGCTGAGCTGGATACGCGACGCGGGCGTGGAGATGGTGAACCTCCGCGTCACCGACCTCAACGGCCTCACGAGACAGCTCAGCTTCCCGCCCTCGGCGGTCGACGAGGAGTTGCTCACGGCGGGCACGGGGGCGGGCATGTCCAACTACCCCGGCTACCGCACGATCGAGGCCTCGGACATGCGCATGGTCCCCGACCTGCCGACGGCCTTCCTCGACCCCTCCACCGAGACGAAGACCCTCGACATCCTCTGCACCATCCGCAACGCCGACGGCAGCGAGTTCAGCCGCTGCCCGCGCAGCATCTTGCGGCGCGCCGTCGAGCGCCTGAGCGCGGTCGCCGGCAAGGGTCGACTGATGGTCCTGCCGGAGCTCGAGTTCTACGTCTTCGACGATGTGCGCTACGCGTCCGCGCAAGACCGCCAGACGGTGGTGATCGACGCGGAGGAAGCGAGCTGGAACTCTGACTCCGACGAGTGGGGACCGAACTCCGGCTACCATCTGGGACGTGCCGTCGGCCAACATGCCGCTCCGCCCCGTGACCACCTGTACGAGCTGCGCGCCGACATCGTCTGGGCGCTGGGGCAGTGCGGCGTGCCGGTGAAGTACCACCATCACGAGCTCGGCGGACCGGGCCAGGTCGAGATCGAGTTCCGCTTCGAGCCCGCTCTTCTGGCCGGCGACCATATGCAAATGGCGAAGGACGTCATCAAGTCCGTGGCCCTGAGCCACGGCAAGACAGCGACCTTCATGCCCAAGCCGCTCCATGACGAGGCCGGCAACGGCATGCACTTCCACCTGTACCTCAAGGAAGGCGACAGGTCGCTCTTCTACGAGGAAGGTACGTACGCCTCACTCAGCGAGCCCGCCCTGTACGCCATCGGCGGGCTCCTGCAGCACACGCCGGCGATGATGGCGATCTGCAACCCGTCGACGAACTCGTTCCGCCGGTTCGCGCCCGGGTTGGCGGCGCCGGTCCACCTGTTCTTCGGCCTCGCCAACCGCAGCGCGGCGCTGCGCATCCCGGCGTACGGGATCTCGCCGACGGCGCAGCGCATCGAATACCGCATGGCCGACCCCATCGGCAACCCCTACCTGACGCTGGCCACGGTGATCGCCGCCATGGCCGACGGCATCGAGAAGCGGATGAGCCCGAAGGAGCTCGGCTTCGGTCCCTTCGACGTGAACGTGTACACGCTTCCTGAGGCCGAGCGGGCGGCGATGAAGCAGGCCCCGACCAGTCTGCAGCTCGCCCTCGAGGCGCTGCGCGAGGACCACGACTTCCTCACCGCCACGGGCATCGTCGACGAGGCCTTCGTCGACGACTGGGTCGACCTCAAGATGAGGAACGAGGTGGGTCCGATGGCCGTCAGGCCGCACCCCTACGAGTTCGCCTTGTACTACGACCGCTGAGACGAGAGAGGGTACGGGCATGCCGCAGGGCTACAACGACAGGATCGCGCACGTCGACCTGACCACCGGCGAGGTCAGCGTCGAACAGCCCGGGGAGCAGTTCTTCCTGACCTACCTGGGCGGCAGCGCCCTGGCCGCGTACTACCTGTTGCGTGACGTGCCCGTCGGCGCCGACCCGCTGGGGCCGGAGAACGTGCTCGTCATCGCGCCGAGCGTGGTGACCGGAGCGCCGATCTCGGGTCTGTCGCGCTTCAACGTGAGCGCCAAGTCGCCCGAGAGCGGCCTGATCGGCGACGCGCAGTGCGGCGGGCACTTCGGCCCTCAACTCAAGTACGCGGGTTTCGACGCCCTGGTCGTGCACGGCCGGGCGGAGGCGCCCGTGTACCTGTGGGTCCACGACGACACGGTCGATATCCGCCCGGCCGCGCACCTCGCCGGGCTCAAGACCAGGGAGACACAAGAGGCTCTCCGCGCGGAACTCGACGACCCCCGCGTGCAGATCGTCCAGTGCGGACCGGCGGGGCGCCGCGGGGTGCGCTTCGCCAACCTCACCAACAACCTGCACCACTTCGCCGGACGTACCGGCATGGGTGCGGTGATGGGCGCGAAGAACCTCGTCGGCGTGGCCGCGCGCGGCAAGCGTCGCTACGCGTTCGCCGACGAGGAGAAGGTCAAGGAGCTGGCGCGCAAGGGCGCCGACACGTTCAAGGACTCGCCCGGCTGGCAGGACTTCGGTGCCAACGGCACGCCGGGTCTGGTCGACGGCAACGCCGGCATCGACAACATCACCACGCGCAACTTCCGCGAAGGCGTGTTCGACGGCGTCGACGGCCTCAAGACCGACGTGTTCCATGCCACGATCTTCAGGCGGCGCGACACCTGCGCCAACTGCGTGATGCGCTGCAAGCAGCAGGTCGCCGCGACCGAGCCATGGGAGATCGACGAGGCGTACGGCGGCCCCGAGTTCGAGACCATCGGGCTGATGGGTTCCAACCTCGAGGTGAGCGACATCAGGGCGGTGGCCAAGGCCAACGAGATCTGCAACGCCTACGGTATGGACACGATCTCCACAGGGGGCCTCATCGCGTTCGCCGTGGAGTGCTACGAGAACGGGGTCATCGGGCCCGAGCAGACGGACGGCTTGGAACTGCGTTTCGGCGACGGCGCCGTGCTCGTCGAGCTCACGCGCCGGATCGCCGAGCGCGAGGGCATCGGCGACGTCCTCGCCGAGGGCTTCTCGCGCGCCGTCGAGGCGTTCGGGCCGCGATCGGCGCGGTACGCCGTGCACGTGAAGGGCGTCGGGCTGCCGGCGCACATGCCGCAGGCGAAGAAGACCATGGCGCTCATGTACTCGGTCAACCCGTTCGGACCGGACCACATGAGCTGCGAACACGACGGCATGCTCAACGCCTGCGGCCCCGACATCGTCGGCCTGGGCATCGAGAGCGCCGTGCCGTTCGGCGAGATGAACGAACAGAAGGTGCGCTACGTCGTCTACACGCAGTACTTCTACTCGCTCCTCGACACGCTCGAGTTGTGCGCTTTTTGCTACTCACCGGGCGGGCTCTACGGTTACCGCGACATCGAGGACATCGTGCGCGCCGTGACGGGCTTCCCGGTCAACCTGTGGTACCTGATGAAGGTCGGCGAGCGGCGCGCGAACATGCTCAACGCGTTCAACGTCCGCGAAGGTGCGAGGCCGCAGTTCGACGCGTTGCCCGACAGGGTCTACGACGCGTTCGAGAAGGGCACGACGCCGGGCAAGCGGCTGGACCGTGACGAGATCGTCGCCGCGGCGCGCAGTTATTACGAGATGATGGGCTGGGACCTCGAGACAGGGCGCCCGAGCGACGGCAAGCTGCGTGAGCTGGGGCTCACGTGGCTGCAGCCGTCGCTGGCGGCGCCCCGCAGGAGCCCGGCGACGGTGAGGGCGGGATGACCGATCCCCATGGCAATGCGGCCGGGTCGTGCCGCCATACGTGAAGGAGAGCAGATGGCCGTCGAGGTTGACGCGAACACCCTTGAGGGCATGGTGACAGCTGTGCCGACCGGCAAGATCGACATCGACACGTTAGGACGGCTCGCCGAGGCCGGGTTGGTCGACACCGTCCTGTGCGTGTTCCCGGACATGCAGGGGAGGTTCCTCGGCAAGCGCGTCGTCCCGAGGTTCTTCCTCGAGGAGGTGTTGGGCTCGTCCGGCCTGCATGCTTGCGAGTACCTCCTCACCGTCGACATGGACATGCAGGTCATTCCCGGCTACAAGTTCGCCTCGTGGCAGACCGGTTACGGCGACTTCAGTCTGGTGCCCGACCTGGCGACGCTACGGATCTGCCCGTGGATCGACAAGACGGCGATCGTGATCTGCGACCTCGAGGACGAGGAGACCGGCGAACTGATCGCCGTCGCTCCGCGCAGCATCCTCAAGCGGCAGCTCGAACGGGCGCGGGCGGCCGGTTACACGGTCAACATGGCGAGCGAGCTTGAGTTCTACCTCTTCAACGACTCGTACCGGACGATCGCCGATGCGGACTACCGCACCCTGCGGCCCTCGTCGACCTACATCATCGACTACCACATGCTGCAGACCACGCGCGACGAGCACGTCATCCGCAAGATCCGCAACGACATGCTTGCCGCCGGCATCCCGATCGAGTTCTCCAAGGGCGAAGCGGGCCACGGCCAGCACGAGATCAACATCACGTATGCGGACGCGCTCGAGGCCGCCGACAACCATTCCGTGTTCAAGCATGGCTGCCGGGAGATCGCCGATGCCGCCGGGATGGCGATCACCTTCATGGCCAAGTGGTCGATGCAGCAGGCCGGCTCGTCCTGCCACATCCACTCGAGCCTCTGGAACGCCGAGAACACGGATTCGCTGATGTGGGACGAGCGCCAGCCCTACAACATGTCCAAGACCTTCCAGCACTACCTTGCCGGTCAACTGGCGACGGCACGGGAGCTGTGCTGGATGTTCGCTCCTCTGGTGAACTCGTACAAGCGCTACCAGCCTGCCTCGTGGGCCCCGACCGCTTGTGTGTGGAGCGGCGACAACCGTACGGTGGGGTATCGGACGGTAGGCCACGGCCGGGGCTTCCGGGTCGAGAACCGTACGCCGGGCGCCGACGCCAACGTCTACCTCGCCTTCGCGGCGACCATCGCCGCCGGTCTGTATGGGATCGAGCACCGACTCGAGTTGCCGGAACGCTTCGAGGGCAACGCCTATGCGGCCGAGGACGTCACCCGGCTGCCTTACTCCCTGCACGAGGCGATCCTCGAGTTCGAGAAGAGCGAGGTCGCGCGGGAGATGTTCGGCGAGGACGTCTTCCAGCACCTGTTGCACTGCGCGAAGCAGGAACAGAGTGCCTTGGACAACAACGTCGTCACGGACTGGGAAGTCCAGCGGTACTTCGAGCAAGCTTGACAGCCACAGGGGAGTCCATCCTGTGACACAGGGCCAGGGCCCCGTCGCTTCGCTTCCCACCCCTCCGGGGAAGGACGCCGAGCTCCCCCCGCTCGTGCTGTTCGACTATGACGGGGTCCTGGCCGATTCGTTCGCTGTGTTGAGCGAGGCCTTCCTTGCGGCGAGCCGCAAGGAAGGCCTCGCCGCGCTACGGACGCCCGACGACGTGAAGAGCCTGTTCGAAGACAATGTCTACGCGAGCCTGCGGCGCAGCGGCGGGACTGCGGCGCAGGTCCGGCGCGTCCTCGCTCGGGTATCGGCCGCAGCCGTCCGCGAGGCCCCGACGATCGCGCCTTTTCCGGGCATGCCCGAGGCGGTCACCGTCCTCAGCGAGAAGTGGCACATCGTCATCGTCACGTCGAACAGCGAAGCCGTGGTCGCCGAGTGGCTGCGACAGCACCGGGTGGACGGCGTGAGCGAGGTCGCCGGCTCTGAGACCGCGACCAGCAAGGTCGAGAAGATCCGCCGGCTGGTCGCCGCCCACCCCGGCCAGCAGAGGCCGTGGTTTGTGGGCGACACCGTCGGCGACATGCGCGAGGCGTGCGAGGCCGGGGCCACGCCGCTGGGGGTCGCGTGGGGCTGGCACGAGCCCGAGCGCCTCCTCGTCGCCGGCGCCGAGCGCATCGCGCGCACCCCGGCCGAGATCGTGACCATCGTCTCCGGCTGAGGACCGGCCCGCCTCGGCGGTCTGCCTCGGCGCCGGCTCCTCCTTCAGTTCAGGGTGCCCGGTCGGACGTCGGCCTCGCTTGCTCCGAGCCGCGGCCATACCTCGAGGAAGGCTTCGACGACGGTCGGGTCGAACTGCGCCCCGGCGTTGCGACGCAGTTCCTCGAGGGCTTCCTCTGCCCGCATGGCCGGCCGGTACGGACGGCGCGAGGTCATGGCGTGGAAGGCATCGCAGACGAAGAGGATGCGGGCCGGCAGCGGGATCTCGTCGCCGGCGAGGCGGTCCGGATAGCCGCGGCCGTCCCAGCGCTCATGGGCGGCGCGGATCGCCTTGCCGATGGGGGCCAGATAGTCGATGCGCGAGACGATCCGCTCGCCGATGATCGTATGCTCGGCCATCACGGCGAACTCTTCCGGTGTGAGCCTGTCGGGCTTGTTCAGGATGTGCCCGGGGATCCCGATCTTGCCGATGTCGTGGAGCACGCTGGCGTACTGAAGGTCGCGTAGCTGTGCCTCGCTCAGTCCCAGGTGTCGGCCCACGAGCACCGCCATTCTGGCCAGCATGTCGGCATGCTCGGCCGTGTAGTGGTCTTTGGCCTCCATCGCGGCGGCGAGGGCCGTGACGGTCTCGAGGTAGCTCGACTCGAGACGGGCTGCGTAGTCCTTGCTCTGCCGGAAGAGGCGGGCGTTGTTCAGGGCCGTCGCCGCCTGCTCGGCGAGGGCGCGAGCGAGGCCGATCTCGCTCGCCGTGAAGCGACGCTCGCGTCGCGTCTCGACCAACTCCATGATGCCGAGCGAGTGACCGCGGAACACGAGTGGCACAGTCAGACACGACTTCTCGCCGGATAGTCCCATGGAGGAGCGCACGTCGACCGGCAGCTCAGGGTCTGAGACATGTTCCTCGATGACTTCGCTGCGGAGCAAGACCTCGCGGTCGGTCGGGTAGTCGGCGAGGGCGTACTCGGCGCCGATGCGCGTCTCGTCGTCGGAGGAGTGCGCGTCCGCGTTGAAGACCGAGCGCAGGACGGTGACCTCGCGGGCAGGGTCGTACTCGTAGATCAGGCATTGAGGGGTACCGAGAGCCGTGGCGGTGCGCCGTGCCAGTTGGCCGAGGATGTCCTCGAGCTCCATGCTCGAGGTCATGGCCTTGCTCGCCTCGAGCAGCGTCTCGAGCTCAAGGCCACGGGCCTGTTCACGCTGGAAACTCTGCGCATCGTGAATCGCCGCGCCGGCGAGTTCACCCAGGCCTCGCGCGAACTGGAGCTCGAGCGGGGTGAACATGCGCTCCTCCTCGAACTCGTACAGGCGCAGGAGGCCGAGCCGCTCGTCATGGAAACGCAGCGGGACGCTGAGGACGGTCCTTTCGTCCCAGCGCTCGAGATTGCGTCGGCGATCGGCGGGCAGGTCGGCGTCGGACTGGTGTTCCACGACGATGTCGTCGCTGAAGAGGATCGCCTTGTTGCCAGGGCAGTCCGAGAACCGACACACGGTACCGAGCGGGTCATCCGCGCCAGGCGCCGGCACGCGCACGTGGAAGACACGATAGATCAACGCGTCCTGTTCGGGATCGTGGGTGTAGACGGCCGCTTGCGACGTGTGCAGCGCTTCCGATGCCTCTTGGGCGACGCGCTGAAGGAGCTCGTCGAGGCCGGCCGTGGAGCTCATGGCGCTGCTCGACTCGACGAGCGAGCGCAAGAAGCGGTCTTGCACGGTCATCCTCCTCGATGCCTGAAGGTCGTGCAAGGCGAGCGCCGCCGGCACCGCGAGCATCGTCGCCAGCTCCTTCTGGCCGTCACTGAACCCTTGCTGGTCGCGGTGTCCGATCGAGAGGCGACCGATCGTCCGGTCGCCGTAGGCGAGGGGGATGATGAGCCGGCTCTTCCCGTCGTCCCGCTCTGTCAGCGCGCGATCACCTGCGAACGCGTCGCGGTGGCCGGATCTCATCTCACGCGGTGTCCGGGCTCGCACTCTCTGCCGGCCGTCGGTGGCATCCCCGGTCTCCACGAGATCACGTAGCGTCTCGGCGCTCGCCCTGGTCGCGGGGGCCGCTCTCCAATGCGCTGCCGCGATGAGCTGCCCGGTGTGGCTCTCGTCCTCGTAGAGAGCGCATTCGCTCGCGCCCACGGCCTCCGCTATGAGGCGGACGATGCGCCTCGCGACCTCGTCGGCGTCGTCGGCCGACGTGAGCGTCGCCAGCGCCCGACAGAGGATGTCGAGTACGTCGGTCGGCGCTGGGATGGGTGGCGTGTGCCCGCTCTGCGGCATGTCCCCCACTTCATCGGCAGGGCCACCGCCACGCTTGAGCTATCCAGGTTGACGACGCTCCAAGTGACGACGCCCTGGCGATCGGGACGCAGGCGAGCGCTGAAGGGTGAACGGCCCGGAGGCGGGCTACATGATCCGCCGGCCCAAGTCCACCGTCACGTACTTCATCCCGTCAGCGCCTACGGCCGTGCCCACGCCGATATCCCGTATCTTCGGGGCGAGGAGGACGGCGCGGTGGGCGGAGCTGCGCATCCAGCGGCGCACGACGGCTCTGGCCCGTGCCGCCGAGGTGCCGGCAGTGACGTGGGCGAGGTCCTCGCCGATCGTCCAGTAGGTGTATCCGTCGGCTGTGTAACCGAGGTGGCGCACACGCTGTGCGAGGGTCCAGCCGCATTCGCTCTTGTGCGTGAGCAGCTCACGATCGGCGAGCTCGTCGGCGTGGAAGCGCGCGGCGACGAGGAGGAAGCTCCGGCAGCGCACCTTCGCGAGGTCGTGATTGATGCGCACGCGGTTGACCGCCGCGATGAGGCGCTTCTCGGCCGTGGTCGGCGTCGCCGCGCGAGCGGTGGCCGGCCGCAGGAGGGCGGGCAGAGCGAAGGCCGACAGTGAAGCGAGGAGGGCGAGGCAGATGATGGCGAGGGCCTTTCTCATGGGCGCCTCCCGGTGGTCGCTCGCCGTGACGCGGCACGCCACGACCGTCCTGTTGGAGTCCGTGAGAGGGGGCAAGAGCCGGAACCGTCCCCAAACGGCCGCGGTTTCGCGGCACTCTATAGGACGATGACGGCGTTGTCCAGTCCGGCTACACGGCGCCGCTCGTGGGCGGGAGCAGCCGTGCTATCCGACGCCGAGACGCTCGAGGTCGGCCTCGAGCGCGGCCGCTGTCTGGTGCAGGGCGGCGGCCGCCCGCTCAAGGCTGAGGCGGCCGCCGCGGAGCGCCTGCAGGGCCCAGAAGCGCATGCGGGCGGGGACGCGCAGGACGGCGGGGGCGGCGGGCTCGCCCGGGACGGGCGCGGCAGTGGCGGACTCGCCGGGGGCGGGGGGCTCGCCCGGGACGGGCGCGGCAGTGGCAGGCTCGCCGGGGGCGGCGGGCTCGCCCGGGACGGGCGCGGCGCCGCCTTCCCGTATGACCGGCGCCGGCACGCCGCCGATGCCGACGGCGCCGGGCAGCGGCAGCGGCGCCTCTTCGCTAAGGGTCGACAGCGTGTCGCGAAGGCCGCCGCGGAAGCTCTGCTCGGGGAGCAGGGTCCACTGGCGGCGGCGCAGCTCGCGGGTCAGTATCGCCTGCGGTTTTCGCCCCAGCCGTCCGGCGGCGCGCGAGCGATACAGCGCG
>JAKPOQ010000072.1 GCA_029547745.1 Actinomycetes bacterium | reverse complement strand
GGAGCAGCCGTCGGCATTCACTGCGTAGTACCGGCACGTCGTCCCGTGCGATCAGCCAGACGATCCGGTCGTCCTCGATAGAGGATCTCCTTGGTGCGCTCGATCTCGCGCGCGATGTACGGGTTCCTCACGGCGTCGGCCATGACAAGATCGACGTCGACGCCCCCCAGTTCGCGCAGACCATCGAGCAGACCGAAGTACGCATCGACGAGCGCATGTCCCTCGTGCGGTCCGAACTCGACGAGCAAGTCGACGTCACTCTGTCCCGGATGGAAGTCATCACGGAGTGCGGATCCGAAGATGTCCAGGCGCACGACCCCGAAGCGTGCGCAGAGTTCGGCGATCGCTTCGCGCTTGTCATGCAGGACGTCGGCCACAGCTGCCACCTCGCCCCACATGCTACCTGGGGGCGCTCTCGCTGACCAGACTACTTGAGGAGCGGGTCCCACACCGTGGGCGGGCCTGACGGCGCAGCCCCCGGCGTGGCCGACGGGCCTGTCCCCCACGCGGCGGCGAGGTACGTCTCGAGGCGCTCGCGCCACCCTTCGACCGTCGCCCGGCTTGACGAGCCGCTGTACCCGCGCCCAGGGGCGAAGAGGCTGTACGTGCCGCCGCTGCGCAGCTTCAGGTCGAGGTAGTAGTGGTTCTGGAAGTTGGAGCGCTTGCCGAGATACCCGATGCGGACGGCGACGACATCGGCGAAGGCGATCGTCCGCGAGGTGGTCCCCCAGAGGCGCCTGTCCTCGACGGTGATCGTGCGCGTCAGCGGGTCGATCACGACCGTCTGGCGCGCCGTCGCCACCACCCCGGCCGCGCCGATGACGGCGAGCAGCAGGCCAAGCAGGAGACCGGCGAAGGTGTCACTCCCGACCGTCCCGTAGTCGCGGCACAGGTACATGAGCAGGACGCCGACGATGAGGCTCCCCACCGCCATGGCGAGTTGCGTCGTCCGGCTGCTCTTCGTCGTCCACCGCTCCATGCCGCGTCCTCCCCTCGCCGGGCTCTGCGCCGGCCGCCCATGATGGGCGGCCGGCGCAGAGCCCGGTCCCTGTGTCGGCCGCAACGTCCCCGTGGCTGAGCCCCTGCCTCCGACGGAGGCTATCGTCGTATACTCATCGCATGGGACGTCTCAGGGACACGGCAGCGTTCGCGCTCGCCTTCGTCGTGCTGGCCGGCGCCGTCGTTCTGGGCG
>JAKPOQ010000050.1 GCA_029547745.1 Actinomycetes bacterium | reverse complement strand
GTGTTGTAACCGCGCAATGTGCCATCGTCTTCGACCACGATGGTGTTCACGGCCTCGGCCAGCTCGGCGTCGCGCTCGAGCCAGTCGAGATACGGGATGACCGCCGCCTTGTGTGGGATGGTCACGTTGGCCCCGCGAAAGCCCAGGGCACGCAGGCCCCGGACCGCGTCAGCGACGCGGTCCGGGGCCACCGGCAGCGGAACGTAAGCGTAGTCCAAGCCCAGGGCCGCGAAGGCGGCGCCGTGGAGCGCCGGCGACAGCGAGTGCCCGACCGGCCAGCCCATGAGACCGACCAGGCGCGTCGTGGCGCTCGGCGGGTTCGCGAGATGTCTTGCGCTGCCCGGGATGAGACCTCCTTGCCGCGGCGGTCGAACCGCCGCCGGGTCGTTCCGTGGTAGTTCGTGTCGGCGGCGGCGACCTCCTGCCGCCGCGCCGGCGACGAACAGCCATATCGCCCGATCGAGGATGGACGCCGGCCCCGGTCCGTCGAGGCTGGGCCGCAGCCTTGCCTCGTCGCAGACGGACGGCACGGTGCCGTTTCGCGCTGACATGTTCAATTGAACAACATCCTGTTCAATTGAACATGTCTGGCCGCACCGACCCTGCCCGCGGGCGCGGCCACTTCTCCGGCCGCGCCCAACATGGCCGAGAGCACGGCTCGGTCCCGGATCGGGCACGCGGTCGGCAGCCGGCGCGCCGCGCGAGGCGGCCGAGCCGGCGCGCCGCGCGAGGCGGCCGAGCCGGCGCGCCGCGCGAGGCGGCCGAGCCGACGCGGCGCGCGCGGCCGCGCTACTCGCTCGCCTGAGCGTTCTGCGCGGCGCGCTCCTTGTCGCGCAGGAACTGGTCGTAGTCGCTCGACCAGTAGTGGCGGCCGCTGCCGTCGGCGCGGGCGACGTAGTAGAGGTAGTCGACCCGCGCCGGGTCGGCGGCCGCCTGCATCGCCGCCAGCCCGGGGCTGTCGATCGGCGTCGGTGTCAACCCCGCGTACTTGTAGACGTTGTACGGGGACTCGATCTGGTAGTCCTTGTACAGGAGCGACTCCTTGCGTTCGCCGAGCGCGTACTGGATAGCGGCGTCGATCTGCAGCAGCATGCCCTCGCGCAGGCGGTTCCAGATCACCGCCGCCACGAGCTTGCGCTCCTCGGCCACGCGAGCCTCGCCCTCGACGAGCGAGGCGATGATCAGCACGTCGTACTCGGTCAGGTTCGCGGCGCGGGCCCGCGTCATGTCGACCGTGTCGAGATTGGCGCGCAGGGCCTCGAGCTGCAGGTCTATGAACGCGCGCGGCTTCACCGTCGGGCGCACCTCGTACGTCGCCGGAAACAGCAGCCCCTCGAGCGTCGTCCCCCTCTTGTAGCCTTCCACGTCGACGGGCGGCGGATCCTTCTCGGCGATGCGCCTGTACCCGGCGACGTCGAACCTGGGCACCGCCTGGCCGATGCGCGCCGCCTGTTCCTCGATCGTCAGCCCCTCGGGGATCGTGACCGCGATCGTGGGTGGCTTCCCTCCCGCGAGCAGCGACGTGACGAGACGATCGTACGGCTCGTTGACGTGCAGCGTGTACGTGCCCGGTTTCAGGTCGTCCTCATAGCCGTCCCGCTTGACGCTGTAGACGAACAGACGCGCATGTTCGACCACCCCCTTGTCGGCGAGGAGAGCGGCGATCTCGCTGAGCGACGAACCTTTAGGGATCGTCACGTTGACCTTCGGGCCCACCGCGTCAGGCGACGAGTAGGCCCAGAGCGAGCCCGCGACGACGGCGACGAGCAGCACGACGACGAGGACGACGAGACGCCGGCGCCCACGGCGACGGGCGTCGCCACGGCTTTCGCGACGGCGCAGCTCGCGGCGGCTTTGGCGACGACGCGGCTCGCGGCGGCTTTCGCGACGGCTTTCGCGATGGCACGGCTCGCGACGGACGTCGGCGCGGGCGCCGCGTCCGACGTCAGGGCGGACGTCGGGTCCGACGTCGGGACGGGCGTCAGGACAGGCGTCGGGACGGGCGTCGGGGCGGGCATCGTTGGGCGGCAGGCCTTCCGTGGCGCCGGTGGCCGGTGGCCGTCGATCGTCAAGCATCGGTCTGACCTTCGCCGCCAGGCGCAGACGGCTCGCCGCCAGGCGCAGACGCCGGCGGCCCGCTGCGCGCGGCGCGCGCCCGCAGGTAGTCTTCGAGGAGCACGGCGGCGGCGCGCGCGTCCTCTGGCGCGCGCCCGCCGCGCGCGTCCTCGGGCGCGCGACCGCCGCGCGCGTCCTCTGGCGCGCGCCCGCCGCGCTGTGCGGCGAGTTTCGTAGTGAAGCGCTCGTCGTAGGTGGTCACGGGCGCGGAGACCGCGGCGGCGAGCCGGCGCGCGAACGCGCGCGCCCTCGCCGCCTGCGCGTGTTCACGCCCATCCAGGGACACCGGCAGCCCCACGACGATCTCCTCGGGCCGCTGCTCGGCGATGAGCTCAAGGAGCCGCGCGAAGCCCGCGTCGCCGTCGACCCGGTCGACCGTCGCGAGCGGCGTCGCCACGGTGCCGGTCGGGTCTGAGACGGCGACCCCGGTGCGCGCGGCGCCGTGGTCGAGGGCCATCACGCGCATCATCGGGCCTCGCTCATCGCACCCCGTACCGACGCCGCAGACGCCGAGCAGCTCACGCACCGTGCCGACTGATCAGGCATCGAGCAGCTCACGCGCCTTACCCACGGCTCAGGCGCCGAGCAGCTCACGCACCTTCGCCACGCCGGCGTCGAGGGCGGCGGGGATGCCGTCGACGTCCGCCCCGCCGCCCCGGGCCAGGGTCGGCTTGCCGCCGCCCTTTCCGCCCACGGCGGGGGTCATCGCCTTGAGGATCTCGTGGGCGTGCAGACCGCGCCCAACGGCGGCGTCGCCGAGGGCGACGACGATCGCAGCGCGGCCGCCGACGTCGGTCGCGAGCAGCGCGACGGCATCGGGCTTGCGCGCCCTGATCTCGTCGGCCAAGGTCAGCAGGTCATCGGCCGCCTCCGCCTGCGGCCGGGCGGCCACCACAGGCACGCCGTCGATCTCGACGAGACCAGCGAGCACCTCGTCGAGACGGTCGCGGGCCGCGCCGCTCCGTACGGCCTTGAGCTTCGTCTGGAGCTCGTCCCGCTCGCCGATCAGTCTGTCGACGGCGGCCGCGACCCGGTCCGGCTTGACGCCCAGCCGTTCGGCCAGGCCCTTATACGTGTGCTCCAGCCCCCGGTAGTACTCGATCGCCCGCGCCGAGGTGATCGCCTCGATCCGTCGCGTGTTCGCCCCCACCGACTGGCTGGCCGTGATCTTGAAGAGCCCGATCTCGGAGGTCGAGGAGACGTGTGTGCCCCCGCACAGCTCGCGGCTGAAGTCGTCGATCTCGAGCACGCGCACGAACTCGCCGTACTTCTCTTCGAAGAAGGCGAGGGCGCCGAGCTCGGCGGCGTACTCGCGCGTGGTCACGAACGGGCGCACGGGGTGGTTCTCGACGATGCGTCGGTTGACGAGCTCCTCGATCTGGAGCAACTGCTCAGGGATCGGCGAGCGCCGCGTCGAGTAGTCGAAGCGCAACTTGTCGGGCGAGACCATCGACCCGGCTTGGCGCACGTCCTCGCCGAGGACGATGCGCAGGGCGTTGTGGAGGAGGTGCGTCGCGGTGTGGTTGCACGCCGTCTGATGGCGGCGCACCGAGTTGACCATCGCCTTCGCCCGCTCGCCGGCGTGGACCTCCCCTTCCGTCGGACGAGCGACGATGACCTGGTCGTTGACGAAGCGGACGACATCCTCGACCTCGAGCTTGCCGGACTCGGTATGGATCCAGCCCTGGTCGGCGACCTGGCCGCCGCCCTCGGCGTAGAAAGGCGACTGGGCCAACTTGACGGCGAGACGGCCGTCGCCGATGTCGCCGACCGCGGTCACGACGGTGAAGATCTCGAGGCGCTCGTAGCCGACGAACTCGACGGGCTTGTCGGCGTGGGCCGCCTGGAAGTCTTCGAGCGCGCCCGGACCGGCGCCGAAGGCTCCCGCCTTCTGCGCCGCGCGGGCGCGCTCCCGCTGCTCCTCCATGAGGCGCTCGAAGCGCGCCTCGTCCACGGTCATGTCGGCCTCAGCGGCGATCTCGCGCGTGAGGTCGAACGGGAAGCCGTACGTGTCGTGCAGCTCGAAGGCGACCTCGGCCGGCAGCTCGGCGCCGGTGTCGCGCGCCCGGCGGAGCGCTTCTTCGAGGATGCCCATCCCCTGCTCGAGGGTGCGCCGGAAGCGCACCTCCTCATCGTTGACGACGCGGCGGATCTCGTCCCGCTGGGCGACGAGCTGCGGATAGGCTTCGCCCATGATGTCGACTACCGTGTCGGTGAGGATCGCCGCGAAGGGCTCGTCGATGCCGATGCTCACCCCCTGCTGAACGGCGCGGCGGACGATGCGGCGCAGCACGTAGCCGCGGCCCTCGTTGCTGGGAAGCACGCCGTCCATGACGAGGAAGGCGGCGCCGCGGGCGTGCTCGGCCATCGTCCGCAGGGCGCGGACGGTCGCGTCCGCGCCCTGCGGATCGACGCCGGCCAGCGCGGCGCCGCGCTCCACGAGGGGCGCGAACAGGTCGGTCTCGAACACCGTCACCACGCCTTGCGTGACGGCGGCGACGCGCTCAAGGCCCATGCCGGTGTCGATGCTCGGCCTGGGCAGCGGCGTGAGCACGCCGCCCTCGTCCATGTCGTACTGGGGAAAGACCAGGTTCCAGTACTCCATGAAGCGGTCGCAGTCACAGCCAGGGGCGCAGTCCGGCCGGCCACAGCCGACCTCGGCTCCCATGTCGAAGTACAGCTCCGAACAGGGCCCGCACGGCCCTGCGGGCCCCACGGGCCCCCAGAAGTTGTCGCCGCGTCCGAGGCGCACGACGCGCTCCTCGGGGATGCCGTTGGCCGTCCACAGAGCGGCCGCTTCATCGTCCGCCGGTACGACGTCGTCGCCGCCGAAGACCGTCGCCCAGAGGCGCGACCGGTCGATGCCCAGCTCGTCCGAGAACTCGAGCGCCCAGGCGATGGCCTCCTTCTTGAAGTAGTCGCCGAACGAGAAGTTGCCGAGCATCTCGAAGAACGTGAGGTGCCGGGCTGTCCGGCCGACGTTCTCGATGTCGTTCGTGCGAAAGCAGCGCTGCACAGTCACCATGCGCGTCGCCGGCGGCGTCTCCACGCCGAGGTAGTAGGGCTTGAACTGCTGCATGCCGGCGCTCGTGAAGAGCACCGACGGGTCGCCCGCGGGCACCAAGCCGGCGGGCTCGCCCGCCAGGTGCCCGCGGGCGACGAAGAAGTCTCGAAAGCGGTCGCGGATCTCGGCAGAGTTCACAGTCGGTCTTTCCTTCGCGTCGGGCCGTCAGGGGCACGCGCCGGAGTCGGGTCTTCCACTCCAGCGCCGCTACTCGCCGGGGCGGGCGAGCAACGAGGGGTCGGGGTTGTCGACGTCGCCGATCTCTTCGCGCAGCTTCTCGAGCGAGCGGCGGATGAGACGCGACACGTGCATCTGAGAGATGCCGACGCGCTCGGCGATCTGGCTCTGCGTGAGGCCCTCGAAGAAGCGCAGGTGGAGGATGTAGCGCTCGCGCTTGTCGAGCTTGGCGAAGCCGGGCGCCAAGGTCGTCCGGTCCTCCGTGATGTCGTAGGCCTCTTCCTCGACGCCAAGGTAGTCGATAAGCCCCGCGTCCTCGTCGCCGTCCTCGCCGCCGGGCGCAGCCTGCAGAGAGACGGAGTTGTAGGCCTGGCTCGTCTCGAGGGCCTCGAGCACTTCCTCGGGCGTGGCGTTGGCCGCCTCCGCGAGCTCGGCGATGGTGGGCGAGCGCTGGAGCTTCGGCACGAGCTCGTCGATCACCTTGTTCAGGCGGATGTTCAGCTCCTGCAGGCCGCGCGGCACGCGCACCGACCAGCCCTTGTCGCGGAAGTAGCGCTTGATCTCGCCGACGATGTTGGGCGTCGCGTACGTCGTCAGCTCGACGCCTCGGTCGAGGTCGAAGCGGTCGATGGCCTTGATGAGCCCGATGGCGCCGACCTGGACGAGGTCGTCGAAGTGCTCGCCCCGCGAGGCGTAGCGGCGCGCGAGAGAGCGCACCAGCGGCAGGTACATCGTGATGAGCTGCTCGCGCGCCTTGCGGTCGCCGTACAGGTGGTAACGGCGCAGGAGGTACCGGTCGAGCTTGTCGGACTCGTCGCGCCCGCGGCCTTGCGCGTCCGGCTTCGGCAGGGAGGGCCCCTCCTCCTCTTCGTCCAGGGGACCCTCCTCGTCGGGAAGGGCCGCGAGGTCCAACGGGTCGCTCGGCAGATCGTCGTACGGGGTCACGCCCGGTCTCCGGGGGCCTTGACCAGCACGACCCGGTACGCACCAGCCGCCTCTTCGACGCGGACGTCGTCGCACGTGGCATGGAGGACGCGGCAGAGATCGAGACACCCGACGTCCGGCGCGGCGGGCGCGATCCTCTGACGGAGCGTCGCCGAGACGAAGGGGCCGGCGACGGATCGCAGCGTCCCGTCGTCGGCGCACAGCTCCATGCGAAAGCGCGTCATGTCCTTCTCTTCGCTGATAGCCGCCCGGAACAGCGCCTCGGTCGCGAGGAAGACGTCGTCGAGCTCGTCCACGCTGAGACCCAGGCGCGCGCCGAGTCCTCCCAGCACCAGACGTATGGGAGCGAAGGCGGAGGGGACCGCCGCGACCTCGAGGCGGATCGTCCTTGACATGGCGCGTTTCAGACGACGGCGGGACCGGATCCGGCAGGATCGGGCTTGGCGACGGACTCGGCGGATGTGGGGCGCTCGGCGGATGTGGGGCGCGCTCCCGCCGCCTCGAGCTGCAAGGCGAGCTCGGCATCGCGCCGGCGCGCCGCCTCGATGCCCTTCTCAACGGCCTCGGCGGCGCGCCGGCGCGCCTCGGCGCTCACGCGCTGCACCTCGCCCGGCAACTGCCTGACGACGTCGAAATAGCTCTCACCGGTGCGCTGCTTGCGCTGGTAGACGTAGTAGGCGACGCCGGCGCCCGTCACGACGGCGGCGCCGGCAAGCCGGCTGAAGAAGCTCATCGCGTCTGATCCCCCTCGTCGCCGCGGCGGAAGAACGTGCCCACGGCTTCGGTGACGCCGGCGCTGAACGCCGCCGCCTTGCGCGCCGGCGTCGTGACGGCGCTCTCGACCGCGCTGGTCATGCGGTCGACCTTCTCGGTCATCTGCGAGACGTCCTTGGTTATCTCGCCCACGTTGGCGAGCGAGGTGTTGACCTCATCGAGCGTCTGACCCGCCTTGGTGATCAGGGGCAGCGCCTCTTTGTCCACGTCGGTCACCACCTGCTCGACACGGCCCATCGCCTTGCCCGCTCTGACGAGCGCGTAGGCCGCGGCGACCGCCACGAGGACGAAGAAGAACGCGGCTGCGTAGCGCAGCACGAGCGAGGCCGTGCTCATCGCGACGACGTCAACCATGGACTCCATACGTCTCTCCTCTCGGCCGAGGGCGACAGGAAACGAAACTACGAGACAGTATCATACTCCCTCGGCTTCACTGGTCCCTGTGAGACGGCCTCTGCAGCGATCACCGCCGCGGCGACCACCTCGTCGCCGCGGTAGAAGACCGCCGCCTGGCCCGGGGCCGGCGCCGCGAAGGGCGCCGCCAGGCGCACGAGCACGCCGCCGGCCGGCGCACCCACCGCGTCCGGAGCCAGAGGCTCGAGCGCCATGACCGGCACGGCCGCGGAGCGATACCTGAGCTGCACGGTCAAGTCGCCGGGCAGCAGCCGGGGCGCAGACGCCGTACCGGAAGCGACGTCGCCCGCCGCGGCCGCTGGCGCGACCTCGTCGGCCGCGATGCCGAGGCCGACGACGTCGCGCACGACCACCGTCCGCGTATGGAGGTCCGCAGCCTTGCCGACCACCACCTCGTTGGTGGCGGCGCGCCGCTCGACGACGTAGAGCGGCGCGCCGGCGGAAAGACCGAGGCCGCGGCGTTGGCCGATCGTGAAGCGCCAGTGGCCACCGTGCTCGCCGAGCACGCGGCCCCCGCGGTCGACGATCGGCCCCCGCCGCGGCCTCACGCCGCGCCCCTCAAGGAAGTGCCGATATCCGCGCGGCGCAAAGCAGACCTCCTGACTCTCCGGCTCCCCGGACACCGGGAGGCCCGCCTCACGCGCCGCCGTCCGCACGTCGCGCTTGCTCGCCTCGCCGAGGGGGAACTCGAGGCGCGCCAGCACCTTGGGTGGGACCATGGCCAACATGTACGACTGGTCCTTGGCGCGGTCGACGCCGCGGGCGAGGCGCGGTCCGTGAGCGCGCCTCACGAGGCGCGCGTAGTGACCGGTGGCGACGTGCGCCAGGCCCAGCTCGTCGGCGAGGCCGACGAGCGCCGCCAGGCGCATCGGGTTGCACGTCACGCACGGGTTGGGCGTCGTGCCCCCGAGGTAGGCGGCGACGAACGGCTCGACCACCGTGCGTGCGAAGCGCGCCCGGGCGTCGAGCACATGGAGCCGGACGCCGCACGCCTCGGCGACGGACCGCGCCCGGGCGACCGCCGCGGGCCCGCGGCAGCTTCCCGGTTCGTCTTCCGGCCACAGCTCGACGATCGCCGCCTCGACCCTGCGCCCGGCGGCGACGAGGCGCAACAGGGCTACGGCGCTGTCTACGCCGCCGCTCAATGCGACGAGGAGGCCGTCGTCAGTCGCCATGGCAGTCATCACCCGACCCGTCCGCCTCGGCGTCGCCATGTAGCCCGGCCGACCCCGTCGTGTCGTCGTAGACCGGCTTCATCTGTTCGCCCCTTCGGCCACGAGGTCGGCGAGGCTCACGCCCTCGAGCGCGTGCGCGATCGCCTCGTCGAGGCGCCGCCAGAGGACGCGCGCGGCGCAGCCGTCAGCGCGCGCACAGGCACGGTCGGTCCCAACGCAGTCGACAAGGACAAGGGGACCCTCGAGCGCGGTCACGATGTCCGCGACGGCGACGCGGTCCGGCGAGCGGGCCAGCGCATACCCGCCGCTCGCCCCCCGCGTCGCCTTCACCAGATCCACGTCGCGCAAGCGGGCGAGGATGCGCTCGAGGAACGGCCCCGGGATCCCCTCTGCGGCAGCGATCTCTCCCAGCGG
>JAKPOQ010000036.1 GCA_029547745.1 Actinomycetes bacterium | reverse complement strand
GGCCACTCGCTGACCGCCGCCCGCGCCGTCAGGTCTCGTCCTGCCGCCCCTGCGCCTGCAGCTTCGCCCAGGTGTCTCTCAGCGTGAGCGTGCGGTTGAAGACGAGCGCGCCGGGCGCCGAGTCGGGGTCCGCACAGAAGTAGCCGAGGCGCTCGAACTGAACCGTCTCGCCGACCGGCAGATCGGCGAGCGACGGCTCCACGAAGCAGCCCGTCAGCACGGTCTCGGACTCGGCGTTCAGGTCGTCGAACGGGTCGCGACCGCCGGCGCCGGGATGCGGACTCTTGAACAGATGGCCGTAGAGCCGCACTTCGGCCGGCACGGCCGGCGCGGCCGAGACCCAGTGGAGGGTCGCCTTGGGGCGGCGGCCGTCGGGAGCGTCGCCGCCGCGCGTCGCCGGGTCGTGCGTGCAGTGGACCTCGGCCACGCGTCCGTCGGCCTCCTTCACGACCGAGGTGCAGGTCACGAAGTACGCCGACCGCAGTCGCACCTCGCGCCCCGGCGCCAAACGGAAGAACTTGCGCGGCGGCTCCTCCATGAAGTCGTCGCGCTCGATCCACAGCTCGCGCGAGAACGGCACGGGCCTGCTTCCCGCCGCAGGGTCCTCGGGGTTGTTGGGCACCGCCATCTCCTCGACCTTGCCCTCGGGGTAGTCGTCGATCACCAGCCTGAGAGGGTCGACGACACCGAAGCGCCGCGGCGCCTTCTTGTTCAGCACGTCGCGCACGCAGTGCTCCAGCATCTCGACCTCGACGACGTTGTCGGCCTTCGCCACCCCGACCATGGTCGCGAACTCGCGGATGCCCTCCGCCGGGAAGCCGCGACGGCGCAGGCCCGAGATCGTCGGCATGCGGGGGTCGTCCCAGCCGCGCACATGTCCTTCGTTCACAAGGCGCAGGAGGAAGCGTTTCGAGAGCACGGTGTGCGTCAGGTTCAAGCGTGCGAACTCGTACTGCCGCGGGCGCGACGGGACGGGCAGGTTCTCGATGAGCCAGTCGTAGAGAGGGCGGTGGTCCTTGAACTCGAGCGAGCAGAGCGAGTGCGTGACGCCCTCAATCGCGTCGGACTGCCCGTGGGCGAAGTCATACATGGGATAGATGCACCAGGCGTCGCCCGTGCGCGGGTGCTCGGCGTGCAGGATGCGATAGAGCACGGGGTCGCGCAGGTGCATGTTGGGCGAGGCCATGTCGATGCGCGCGCGCAGGACGCGGGACCCGTCGGCGAACTCCCCCGCGCGCATGCGCGCGAACAGGTCGAGGCTCTCGTCGGCCGGCCGGTCGCGCCACGG
>JAKPOQ010000033.1 GCA_029547745.1 Actinomycetes bacterium | reverse complement strand
GCCTTCCAAGCTGAGGGTCGCGGGTTCGAGGCCCGTCTCCCGCTCCAGTTCTTCAGACCCTGAGCGGCGCGGACACGTGGCCCGGGCCACGTGTCCGCGCCGCTCAGGGTCCGCCGTCACCGCGCCCCGTCGGCCCACAGTCTGTCCGACCACCGCGCGCCCGTAGCTCAGGTGGATAGAGCAGGGGACTTCTAATCCTCAGGTCGCAGGTTCGAATCCTGCCGGGCGCGCCAAGCTGCTGCAAAGGGCCACACTCTGACGTCTCACGGCGGGCTGCCGCCGACGTCTTGTACTCGGTCTGTGCCCGCCCGCTGTGCCGCTCATCTTCGGCAGTGGCGGCAAAGGGCGGAGATGGAGGGGCGGGCGACCGTGTGGTCGCCCGCCCCTTCGGTCACCTTCCCAGACCGGGCATCGCCCGGGGGAAGGCCCTGCGAGGAAGCGTCACTCCTCCGGGAACGTGGCGTTGGACAGAAAGATGGCCCGCGCTACGAGCAGGTAGGTGTTCTCTTCCATGGCCCGGTATGTCGGGTGGAAGCCCATCAGGACGACGCGGTTGTAGTCGGTCGCGGCCGCGCCGTCGTAGGTGCCGGTGACCATCGCGCCCTGGCCGACGGCGTCGTCATCGGTGTTGTTCCAGAAGCCCGAGTGGAAGGGCCCCGTGATGCCGGCGCCGTAGGTGATGTCGGTGGAAACGGTGTCGGTCTCTTCACTGAACCAGTACGGCGGGTAGCAGAACGCGTAGTCGCGCCCGGGGTAGCCAGCCGTGTAGATGCTGTCGGTGCCGTACTCGGCCATCACGATGCCGTTGTCGGCCCGGTCAGCGTCGTTGCCGACGGTGACGCCCGGCAGCAGTCCGCTCGCCCATGCCTGGGCGGCGCCTCCGGTGGTACCGATGTAGACGCGCTGGCGGTCGGCGCTGGCGCCGTTGAGCCATGTCTGCACGTCGGCCAGCGAGGTGCGCGTCGTCGTGCTCGTGGTGCCGGAGTTGCTCGACATGTAGGCGGTGGTCGAGCCGCTCAACGAGCCCGCGTTGACGGAGACGTTGGCGAACCCGAGGACGCTCTTCAGGACCCATACCGTCTGCGGGTCGACGGCGACGGAGATGCTCGGCTTCGACAGCCGCGCGACTTGGTCAAGCGTGATGCCGTCCGCGGCCTTGTAGTCGATGCCGTAGGTCGCCGCCGTCCGCTTCAGGTACGACATGGCGCCCGGGGTGTCCGTCGTGTCGACGACGAAGGCGCCCAGCGGAACGGCGCTGTACGGCGCTCCGAGGTCCGCGTGCACCATGCCGACGTTGTACAGCCGCTGCAGCATCTCGTTGACGACCTTCACGGCCTGGTTGCTGTCGCCGGCGAACCAGAACACCGGTCCGTCGCCCGTGACCGTCCCCGCCTTGCCCACGGTCGTCTTGACGCGGGCGAGCCGCGCGGTGAACGGTTGCTCCGCGGCCACGGCGTCGAAGCCCCACACCTCAGGCAGGCTCCACGCCGAGATGTCGTACATGGAGCTGACGCCGTACATGGCCTTGACGTCCTCGCCGTCCCAGAGCATGTTGTTGGCGACCGAGCGCAGCGGCTGCTGCGTGCGGATCACGAAGGTGCCCTTCGGGTACCGCACCTCGACCTGCGCCTTCGTCGGCGACTGGCCGGCGGTCACATACGGGGCGAACGAGAACGGGGCCGTGGCCACGTAGACCTCGACGCCGTACCTCCGGGCATGGTTGATGAACCTGTACGCCTGGAGTGGATCCTTCTGCAGCTCCGGGTCGACGGGGACCACGTAGGCGTACGGGAAGTCGACGTCGCCGACGACGTTGCTGTACGGGAAGGCCGGGTCACCCCAGGGTACGGGCCGCAGCATCTCGGTCATGTTGCCTTCCCAGGGGCGGCCCGTGGCGGAGTCGGGGATGTCCATGTCGCCGCGGCGGAAGATCCTGGCCTGGTCCCTCAAGATGGCCAGGCGGTTGTCCGTCACGTAGCGCATCATGCCCCAGCAGGTCCAGTAATGGGCATCGACGCCGTCCTGGGTCTTGTACGGCGTCTCGAGCGTGTAGCCCAGAGAGCCCATCTGCTGGGCGATCATCCCGGTGTAATAGGGGCCGTAGTCGTCCCAGCCTTCGTTCACCTGGTCGAGCCTGTCCTTGGCGGTGCCGTACTGGTACGGGATCTGCGCCGTCAGGCCAGTGTTCTGCTCGAGCGTGGACTTCATCTTCTCCGCCAGGGGCTCGGCCCATTTGATGAAGAGGTCGTACTCGAGGCTCGGGTTGTGGGGTATCGTGCAGGGCTCGATGAGCATCGGGTTCATGTAGCCGTGAAGGTCGAGGAACGCGACCGGGTGGTAGGCCTTGATCTGCCTGACCGTGGCCACGGTCTCGGGCTGCGTCAGGGTGATGAAGTCGCGGTTGAGGTCGAAGCCGTTGCCGTTGGGACGTGTATCGGTGATGCGCCCGTCGGGGTTCTGGCAGGGGTTGATGAACACGACGCAGTTCTTGAGGATCTTGCGCGTCGTGGCGTCGTTCGAGAACGCCAGCTTGCGCAAGATCGCGAGGCTGGCGTCGACGCCGGTCGTCTCGCTTCCGTGGATGCTGGCGTTGATGTACACCGGGGCGCGGATGCCGCTCGTCGTGGTGAGCATCCGCATGGCCCGGGCGGGATCGGTCGCGATCAGGCTACGGAAGCGCATGTTCCGCGCCTTCACCGTCTTGCTCGGCCACTTGGCCGTGACGGTGACCAGCCACATGGGATTGCCGTTGGCCGAGAGGCCGATCTGCTTCATCGACACGCGGTTGCTCCGTGCGTCGATCGACTTGAGGATGGGGAACAGCTCCGAGTAGTAGGTGTAACTCGGATAGGGGCGCACCGGGATCTCGGGCGCGCCTCTCGTGGGGATCTTGGCCGTCGGGGAGACGATGTCCTTGGCGCGTGTGACCGGCGCCGCCTGAGCTGTCGCGACGAGCGAGAGCATGAGCACGATAGCGAGGATGGGGATGCACCACTTGCGCATTCCTGATGGCCTCCTGGTCGTGGCGAGCCGCCCACGGCACGTGGGCTCGATAGCCGGAGCGGACCTGAACCTGAGACTCATGCCATAGGCGCCCCCCAAGCCGTCCGGTCTGCGCGCTGTCCGCGACGGCCCCGATGCGCCACCGCGATGCCACGCGACAGCCAACTGCAGATGGCGCGACTGCCGCCGACGTGCATGAAAGCTATGCGCTCGCCCCGCCGGCGTCAACGTTCACCGACCATCGCCACCCGCGGGCCGGTGTCGCGGGCGGTTCGTCACCTGCCGCCGGTCGGCTCGTTACCGAACATCCCCGGACGGGTAGGAAGGCCGCGGCGTCGAGGCGCCAGGCGATGGCCGACGGAGGGGCGAGCGTGAACGGACGTACAGTCGAATTGCGGAACGCGGTCGAGGCCGCTCTGGCCGCCCGTGACAAGCCCACCGCGGTGCGCGTCGCCGTCGAGGCCGTGTCCGGCCGGCGTGTCGCGGTCGCCGAACTGTACCGTGACGTCCTTCACCCCATCCTCGTCGACGTCGGCGCGCGCTGGCAGGCCGGGGAGCGACGCGTGTGGGAGGAGCACTTGACCGCGGCGACGGTGCGCACGATCGTGGAGCTCGTCTACCCTGAGGTCCTCAGGCTCAAGGCGACCGCGAAGTCGTCCGGTCGTTCTGTGCTGCTCGCCTGCCCTCCGCAGGAGGCCCACGACCTCGGTCTGCGGATGGTCGCCGACAGGTTCGAGATGGCTGGGTGGACAGCGTATTTCCTCGGCGCCGACACACCTCCCGACGAGCTCGTCGACGCCGCCCGCGAGTTGGATGTGGACGCCGTGGCGCTGAGCTCGTCGACTCACTACCACCGTCTTGCGGTGCGGCATCTGGTCGACGAGCTCAAGTTGCGGCTGCCGGGGGTGAACGTCTGGGTCGGCGGGCCCGCGTTCGCCCACGACCGAGAAGGCTGGACCGAGGACGAGCTTGTGGACCTCGACGTTCTGCTGGATGACGGCGGCGAGCGCCCCGGCGGCGCGGCGGGCGAGTGAGGCGGCGATCATGCTGAGTCTGCGGATCGCCGCCCGCTTCCTGCGCCGGAACCCGGTGCAATCGGGGCTGATCGCCGCCGGGATCGCCGTCGGGATCGGTGTACAGGTGTTCTTGGGATCGCTCATCACGAGTCTGCAGCAGAACCTGGTCGACGAGACGGTCGGGTCCAGCCCTCAAGTGACGGTCGTCGCTGCGGCCGAGGGCGACCCCGTGGACCTCACGCCGACCATGTGGGACGCGCTTTCCCGGGACGACCGTGTCACGACGGCGGTCCCCGTGCGCCGATTCTCGGCTATCTATCGCAGGAAGGCTGAGTCGGTGCCCCTGCAGGTGGTAGGCGGCGACCTGGGGGCGCTCGACACGATCTACGACATCAGCAAACGCGTGGTCGCCGGCAGGGCCCGGCTCAGCGGCGATGCCGTCATCGTGGGCAAGGACTTCGCGAAGGCGAACGGACTGGCGCCCGGCGACGCGGCCACCCTGGTCTTGCCCGACGGCCGCGTCGCCGGGCGCACGGTGACCGCGGTCGCCGACTTCGGGGCCGCGGCGGCCAACGAGACGCTGGCGTTCGTACCGGCCGGCTTCGCCGGCGATGTGCTCGACCTCGGCGACGGGCAGTACACCGCCGTCGAGATGCAAGTGTCGGACGTGTTCCAGTCCACCGCGGTCGCCGACGCGTTGCGCGCCGACCCCGCCTTCGCCGGCACCAAGGTCACGGAGTGGCAGAGCCAGAACCGGGATCTGCTGACCGCGCTCCAGTCGCAGAGCTCGTCGAGCTACACGATCCAGGCGTTCGTGCTCATCGCGGTGGCGCTGGGCATCGCCTCGACGCTGGCGATCTCGGCCGTGCAGAAGACGCGGCAGATCGGGATCCTCAAGGCGATGGGCATGCACGATTCCCGTGCCGGGCGCATCTTCCTCTGGCAGGCCGCGTTGCTGGGCGTGACCGGCGCGGCCGTCGGCGTCGGCGTCGGACTGGCGCTGATCGTGCTCTTCTCGCGCCTTGCCTCGACGTTCACGATCACGCCACAGTGGTCGTTCGTCGCGGTCTCTTTCGCGGTCGGCGTGCTCGTGGCGCTGCTCTCGTCGCTGATCCCGTCGCGGCGCACGTCACGGCTCGACCCGATCGAGGTGATCCAGAGTGGCTGAGCATCTGCTGGTCGCCGACGGTCTCGGCAAGACCTACGGCGACGTCGTCAAGACCACCGCGCTGAGCGACGTCACGTTCAGCGTCGAGCGCGGGGAGTTCGCCTCGGTGATCGGGCAGTCGGGGTCGGGTAAGTCGACGCTGCTCAACCTGATCGGCTTGCTGGACACGCCGACGACGGGACAGGTGCTCGTCGACGGACGGGAGACCGCGGCCCTCGGCCGTCGGGGCCGGGCGCGGCTGCGCAACGAGCTCCTGGGGTTCGTCTTCCAGTTCCATCACCTGCTGCCCGAGTTCTCGGTCGTCGAGAACGTCCTCATGCCTGGCTTGATCGCGGGTCGCGACGCGCGGCGGTCGCGCGTCCGGGCGGAGGAGGTGCTGGCCCTGCTCGGCCTCGAGGGGCTCGAAGACAAGAACGCCAACGAGCTGTCGGGCGGGCAGAAGCAGCGCGTGGCCATCGGCCGCGCGCTGCTCAACGAGCCCGCCCTGGTCCTCGCCGACGAGCCCACGGGAAACCTCGACACGGCGAACACGGCGCGGGTCTACGAGCTCTTCCGAAAGGTGAACGCCGAGCTCGGCACGGGCTTCCTGATCGTCACACATGACCGCTCGGTGGCTCAGCAGACCGACAGGATCCTCGAGATCAGCGACGGACGCTTGGTCCAGGACGTGCGGAACACGTATGCGGCGCCGGCGCCGTGAGGCGCCGGCGCCGCATGGTGGCCGCGTTCACGGCTCCCGTCAGAGGTCCGGCGAGGAGTTTCGCCGCACTCCTGCCGGTGGTACCATTTGCTCCCTTGCCGGTGGTGGAGGTAGCTCAGTTGGTAGAGCTCCAGGTTGTGGCCCTGGCGGTCGCGGGTTCGAATCCCGTCCTTCACCCCAGACCTCCCGTTCCGCCCGTGTGTCGGGCCGGGCGGTATGGACGGCGACGCCGGTCTCGGCGGCGCGCTTCGCGGGCCGAGCGTCACCCCGGAGTGGCCGGTGGCGTCACCCCGGAGCGGCCGGCGAGCCGACGCGCGCGGGTGTGGCGGAACTGGTAGACGCGCTAGACTTAGGATCTGGTGGGCATCGCCCGTGGAGGTTCAAGTCCTCTCACCCGCACCATCGTCCCGGACGCCAGTCCTTGTCGCGTGCCCGGGCGAGGGCGGCGCGTCCTGCGCCCTGTCGGGCGCACCCGGCGCCGCGGGCGACGCCGTCGGACCATCGAACGCACCCCCCGACGAGTGAGGGAGAACACCACAGTGAAGACAGAGGTCAAACCGGGCGCCGAGAACGAGGTCGTGCTCAGCGTCGAGGTGCCGGAAGACGACGTCAAGCGTCTGTACGAACGCACGGTGGCGCGACTGCGCGGCGAGCTGCAGATCCCCGGCTTCCGCAAGGGGAGGGTCCCCCGGGAGCTGGCCATCCGGCATCTGGGCGAAGACTACATCAAGGGCGAGGCGCTCAACGACGCGCTGCCCGAGTGGTACGAGAAGGCACTCGACGAGTCCGCCGTCGAGGCGGTGTCGATGCCCGACCTCGATCTGGGCGACTACGACCCGGCCGGGCCGTACACGTTCCAGGTCACCGTGCAGGTGAGGCCGACCCCGGTGCTCGGCCAGTACAAGGGTCTCGAGGTGCCGAAGCGCACCCCACAGGTCACGGAAGGCCAGGTCGACGCCCAGCTCGCGATGCTTCAGGAGCGTTTCGCTACGCTGCAGCCGGTCGAGGGACGCGCCGTCGCCCAGGGGGACTTCGTGCTCATGGACTTCGAGGCCTCCCGGGACGGCGATCCCATCGAGGGCGCCCAGGCCACCGACTACATGGCTCAGATCGGCCGTGGCCAACTGATCCCCGGTTTCGAGGCGGCGGTCGAAGGCATGGCCGCCGGCGAAGAGAAGGTGTTCGACGTCACGTTCCCGGACGATTACCAGGCCGAGGAGCTGTGCGGCCAGCAGGCGACGTTCAAGGTGAAGGTGAAAGAGATCAAGGAGAAGGTCGTCCCCGAGCTCGACGACGAGTTCGCCGCCGACGCCAGCGAGTTCGAGACGCTCGCCGAGCTGCGTGACGACATCCGTCGGCGGCTGATGACGGCGGCCGAGGCGGCGGCCGACTATGACTTTCGCGCCGCCGCCGTTGCGGCCGCCGTCGACAACGCGACCGTGACGGTCCCGCCGGCGATGATCGAGCGCGAGGCGCACAACCTCTACCACGAGCTCGAGGAGAGCGTCGGCGAGCGCGGCCTCACCATGGAGACATACCTCGCCGTTCTCGAGAAGACGGCGGAAGAGGTCGAGCGCGAGCTGGCGCCGCGCGCCGAAGCCCGGGTCAAGCGCCGTCTCGTGCTCGACGCGATCGTCGCCGCCGAGGGCCTCGAAGTCACCGACGACGAGGTGCGCGCTCGCATCATGGAGGACGCCGAAGTGCTCGGCCGCGACGGCAGTCAGCTCGTGCTCGAAGTTTACAAGTCGGGCAGGCAAGACCTGCTCCGTGACGAACTGCTTATGGCCAAGGCGGTCAGCCTGATCGTCGACAACGCGGTGGCGGTGCCGGCCGAAGAGCCGGCCGCTGAAGAGAGCGAAGAGCCGCAGGCCGAGGCCGAGGCGGGAGCGCCGGAGGCGCAGGAGGCCGAGGCGGAAGCGCCGGAGGCGCAGGCCGAGGCCGGGTCTGCGGCCGAACGAACGTCATGACCGCGCCGCCGGCGGCGCTTGCGCGCAGCCGCGAGGCGCATGAAGAGGAGAAGAAGGGACAGGACGTGAGCCCACTGGTACCGTTCGTCATCGAGCAGACGAGCCGCGGCGAGCGCTCGTTCGACATCTATTCGCGGCTTCTGAACGAGCGCGTGATCTTTCTCGGCACGCCGATCACGGACGAGGTCGCGAACCTCATCGTCGCGCAGCTCATCCACCTCGAATCGGACGACCCCGACAAAGACATCAGCCTCTACATCAACAGTCCGGGCGGCTCGGTCTATGCGGGCCTCGCGGTGTACGACACCATGCAGTTCATCAAGCCGGACGTGTCGACGATCTGCGTCGGCAGCGCCATGAGCATGGGGGCGCTGCTCCTCGCCGGCGGCGCCAAGGGCAAGCGCTTCGCGCTCCCCAACGCCCGCGTCCTCATCCATCAGTTGATGGGCGGCTATGAGGGCCAGGCCACCGACATCGAGATCCACGCCAAGGAGGTCATCAACCTCCGTCAGCGTCTGGACGAGATCCTCGCCGCGCACACCGGGCAGCCGTACGAGAAGGTCCGCAAGGACACGGAGCGTGACTACTTCATGACCGCGGAAGAGGCCAAGACCTACGGCATCATCGACGATGTCATCGCGCACCGCTGACGCGGCGCCGGCGGACTCTCGAGAGCAGGAGGCAGCGAGTTGGCAGGACCTTCAGACAGCACCGATCAGCTTCTCTGCAGTTTCTGTGGCAAGTCGCAGCGCCAAGTCAAGAAGCTGATCGCGGGGCCCGGCGTCTACATCTGCGACGAGTGCATCGATCTCTGCAACGAGATCATCGACGAGGAGCTGACGGCGCCGGCGACCCTCGACCTAGAGCAGTTGCCGAAGCCGCGCGACATCTACGCCGTCCTCAACGACTACGTCGTCGGACAGGACGAGGCCAAGCGGGCGTTGTCCGTGGCGGTCTACAACCACTACAAACGCGTGCAGGCCGTCGCCTCGGGCGAGACCGACGTCGAGCTGCAGAAGTCGAACATCCTGCTGCTGGGCCCGACGGGCTGCGGCAAGACGTTGCTCGCCCAGACCCTCGCCCGCATCCTCAACGTGCCCTTCGCCATCGCCGACGCCACCGCCCTCACCGAGGCCGGGTACGTGGGCGAGGACGTCGAGAACATCCTTCTCAAGCTCATCCAGGCGGCGGACTTCGACGTGAAGCGCGCCGAGAGCGGGATCATCTACATCGACGAGATCGACAAGATCGCGCGCAAGGCCGACAACCCGTCGATCACGCGCGACGTGTCGGGCGAGGGCGTGCAGCAGGCCCTGCTGAAGATCCTCGAAGGGACCACGGCCAGCGTGCCGCCGCAAGGAGGGCGCAAGCACCCGCACCAGGAGTTCCTGACGATCGACACGACGAACGTGCTCTTCATCTGCGGCGGCGCCTTCTCCGGCCTCGAGAAGATCATCGCGCGCCGCATAGGGCGCCAGGGCGTGGGGTTCATGGCCGACATCGTGGGCAAGGGCGACAAGGACCCCGGCAGCGTCCTTACCCGCGTCCTGCCCGAAGACCTTCTGGAGTACGGCCTGATCCCTGAGTTCATCGGTCGGCTTCCTGTCGTCAGCGCCGTCCACAGTCTCGACGAGCACGACCTGGTGCGCATCCTCACCGAACCGAAGAACGCGCTCACCCGCCAGTACCAGAAGTTCCTGGCGCTGGACGGGGTCGAGCTGGTGTTCGCGGACGAAGCGCTCGAGGCGATCGCCGTGAAAGCTCTCGAGCGCGGGACGGGCGCACGTGGCCTGCGCACGATCATCGAGGAAGCCCTGATGGGGGTCATGTTCGACCTGCCGTCGCGGCGCGACGTGCGCAAGTGTGTGATCACCCGCGAGACCATCGAGAAGGGCATCGACCCGACGCTCGTCACCGAAGCCGAGAGGGCGACGCCTGAGCGTGACGCCGAATCGGCCTGACACTGCCGGTCGCGGAGCAGCGGCCGATCCGGCGACGCTCCCGCTCCTGCCGACGCGGGAACTGGTCGTCTTCCCGAGGATGGTCGCGCCCCTCTTCGTGGGGCGCGACAAGTCGATCAGCGCGATCGAGCGCGCCTTCGGCGACAAGACGCCGCTGATCCTCTCGTCCCAGCGGGAGCCGGGAGAAGACGACCCCGACGCCGACGACATCTCGCCCGTGGGCACGCGCGCCACGGTGCTGCAGTTGTTCAAGCTGCCGGACGGGAGCGTCAAGGCCATCGTCGAGGGCATCGAGCGCGTGCGTATCGAGCACTTCGAGTCGACCGCGCCACACTTCGTCGTGAGCTACTCTGCGATCGAGCCCGCGGACCGGGACGCCGCCCGCTGCCGGGCCCTCGCCCGGCGGGTGACGGCGGAGTTCGTCGACTACGCGCAGATGAGCCCCCACGTTCCCGACGAGATCCAGTTCGTGGTCGCCCAGGCGGCCGACGCCGAGGAGGTCGCCGACATCGTCGCCGCCCACCTCATGGTCTCGACGCCCGAGAAGCAGGCGCTGCTCGAGACGGAGTCGACCGAGCAGCGCCTTACCGTCCTTCTCGAACTGCTCGCCCAGGAGAACGCGGTGCTCGGCCTCGAACAGGAGATCGCCGCCAAGGTGCAGCAGCGCATCGAGACAGGGCAACGGCAGATCCTTCTTCAGGAGAAGCTGAAGGTGTTGCGCGACGAGATCGAGGCTGAGGGAGGGGATGAAGCGGACGGGTACGCGCGCATGCTCGCCGGGCGTCGTCTGCCCGCCGCGGCCGCCCGCGTCGTCGCGCGCGAGATCGAGAAGCTGCGGCAGGCGCCGGCCATGAGCCCCGAGGTGGCGGTCATCCGCGCTTTGCTGGACACGGTCTTCGACCTTCCTTGGGGACGCACGACCGAGGCCGCCGTCGACGTGGTCGCCGTGGCCCGCCATCTGGACCAGACGCACTATGGCCTGAAGGACGTGAAGGACCGCGTCCTCGAGTACCTCGCCGTCTGCAGCCTGCTCAAGGGCGACCGGCCGGGCACTATCCTCTGCCTGGCCGGCCCGCCGGGCACGGGCAAGAGTTCCGTGGCGCGGGCGGTGGCCGAGGCTCTCGGCCGCCCCTTCGCACGCATCGCCCTCGGTGGCGTGCGCGACGAGGCCGAGATCCGCGGCCACCGCCGCACCTACGTCGGCGCCATGCCCGGACGCGTCATCGAGGCCCTCACCAAGACCGGCGTCGACGACCCCGTCCTCCTCCTGGACGAGCTCGACAAGCTGGGCAGCGATTGGCGTGGCGACCCCGCGGCGGCGCTCATGGAGGTGCTGGACCCGGAGCAGAACCATGCCTTCCGCGACAACTACCTGGAGGTCGAATACGACCTCTCGAAGGTGCTGTTCATCGCCACCGCGAACGACACCGACCAGATCCCCGACACGCTCTACGATCGTCTTGAGGTGATCCGCCTCAGCGGCTACACGCTCGACGAGAAGCTCGCTATCGCGCGCCGGCACCTCGTCCCGCGCGTGGCCCGCGAGAGCGGCCTACGCCGCGGCGACGTGAGGTTCGGCCGCGGCGCCTTGCCGGCGGTCGTGCGCGGCTATACGCGCGAGGCCGGCGTGCGCGAGCTCGAGCGCTCCCTGCGGCGCATCTTCCGCAAGGTCGCACGCCGGCACGTCGAAGACGGGCTCGCGTTGCCGGTCACCGTGACACCCGACGACCTGCGCAGCTACCTCGGTGAGGCGGTCTGGCTCGAGACGGAACTGCGTCGCACCGGCAGGGTGGGGGAGAGTCTCGCCCTGGCCTGGACGGGCGATGGCGGCGAGGTGCTGAGCGTCGAGGCGACGCTCGTGCGCGGCCGCGGCGAGCTCGTCCTCACCGGGCAGCTCGGCGAGGTCATGCAGGAGTCGGCGAGCGCCGCCTGGGGCTATCTGCTCGCCAGCGCCGAACGCGACGAGCGTCTGCGGGCGCTCCTGCGCCCCGCGCCATGGTATGGGCGCAAAGGCCTCGACGTCACCCAGTACGACGTGCGCGTGCACGTGCCCGAGGGCGCGGTGCCCAAGGACGGCCCGTCTGCGGGCCTCGCCATCGCCGCGGCGATGCTCTCGGCCCTCACGGGCCGTCCGTTGCGTCCGCGCGTCGCCCTGAGCGGCGAGATCACGCTGAGCGGACGCATCCTGCGCGTCGGCGGCCTGAAAGAGAAGTTGTTGGCCGCGACGCGCAGCGGCGTCCGCACGGTCGTCCTGCCCGAGGCGAACCGCGCCTCGGTGGCGGAGGTCCCCGCCGAGATCGTCGATCGCCTCGACATCCACTACGTACGTGAGTTCGCCGAGGCGGTGCCGCTGGTCGTGGCCCGTCGCGCGGGCGTGCGCGGCCGCGGCGAAGCGCCGCGCGAAGACGACCGGGCCTGATCGGCGCCGCCGGTCGGCAGGCGACGGCGGCGCCCGGTATACTGCACGAGGCCGCGGGCGGGCGTAACCGGCCCCGCGGCCGTGCGTCGTCCGGTGTGCGCACCGGCCGAAACAGGCAGTCCAAACCCGAGGCCCCGAGGCGTCATGACCGACCTGCAGAGCGATCCGCCGAGCCCGACCGCGGCTGAAGCGCCGACTCCTCTTCGGGACGACGTGCAGGCCTACCTCGAACGGACGACGCGCTTCGAGCCGGCGGCGGTCGAGGAGCGCTGGACGCGCGAGTGGCTCGACAGCCGGCTCTTTCATGCCGAGCCCGACCCGACGAAGAAGCCGTACTCGATCGTCATCCCGCCACCCAACGTCACCGGTAACCTGCACATGGGGCACGCCCTCAACGGCGCGGTCCAGGATGTCCTTATCCGCTACCACCGCATGCTGGGTGACAACGCGTGCTGGCTGCCGGGTACGGACCACGCCGGTATCGCCACCCAGAACGTGGTCGAGAAGCAGTTGCGCGCCGAGGGGCTCACCAAGGAGGACATCGGCCGCGAGGAGTTCGTGAAGCGGGTTTGGGCGTGGCGTGAGCGGTATGGCGGCAACATCATCGAGCAGTTCAAGCGTCTCGGCTGTGCCTGCGATTACGAGCGTGAACGTTTCACCCTGGACGACGGCTACGTCCGCGCCGTGCTCAAGGTCTTCGTCGCCCTCTACAAGAAGGGTTACATCTACAAGGACTCGTACCTCGTCAACTGGTGTCCGCGCTGCGGCACGGCGATCAGCGACCTCGAGGTCACGCACGTCGTCGACCCGGGGCATCTCTACCACATCCGCTACGAGCTCGAGGGCGGCGGCAGCGTGACGATCGCGACCACGCGCCCCGAGACCATGCTCGGCGACACGGCGGTGGCCGTGAACCCCGACGACGGACGCTACGCGGACATCGTCGGCCGCACGGCCGTCCTCCCGCTGCTGGGGCGACGGCTGCCGGTGATCGCTGACGCCCGCGTCGAGACGGACTTCGGCACCGGCGCCCTCAAGATCACCCCGGCGCACGACATCACCGACTTCGAGATCGGCCGCGACCACCGGCTCGACACGGTGCAGGCGATCGGCACCGACGGGCGCATCACGGAGGCGGGCGAGCAGTACGTCGGGCTCACCGTCGGCGAGGCGCGCGAGCGTGTCGTCGCCGACCTCGAGAGACTCGGCGTCCTCGAGAAGGTCGAGGACTTCCCCCACAGCGTGGCGAGCTGCGACCGCTGCGGCACGTTCATCGAGCCGTTGATCAGCGAGCAGTGGTTCATGGCCATGGACGAGCTCAAGAAGCCCGCCATGGCGGTCGTCGCGGACGGACGCGTGAAGTTCACGCCCGAGCGCTGGGGGCGTGTCTACATCGACTGGATGGAGAACCTCCGTCCCTGGTGCATCAGCCGCCAGCTCTGGTGGGGGCACCAGTTGCCGGTGTGGTACTGCGAGACCGAGGGCTGCGGCGAGGTGATCGTCGAAGAAGAGGCGCCGCAGAGGTGTCCCGCCTGCGGCGGGACCACCCTGCGGCGCGACACCGACGTGCTCGACACCTGGTTCAGCTCGGCTCTGTGGCCGTTCGCGACCTGGGGCTGGCCGGACGAGACGCCGGACCTCGCGTACTTCTACCCGACCGACGTCCTGAGCACGGCGCGCGAGATCATCTTCCTCTGGGTCGCGCGCATGGTCATGATGGGCCTCGAGTTCATGGGTGAGGTCCCCTTCCGCGACGTCTATATCCACTCGGTCATCCAGGCTCCCGACGGACGGCGCATGAGCAAGTCGCTGGGCACGGGTATCGACCCGCTCGACATGATCGAGAAGTACGGCGCCGATGCGACGCGCTTCGGCCTGCTGATGATGTCGAGCACCCAGGACGTGCGCTTCAGCGAAGAGAAGATCGCCATGGGGCGGAGCTTCGCCAACAAGCTCTGGAACGCGTCGCGCCTCGTGCTGTTGGCGAGCGAGGGCTGCGCCGCGCGGCGGAGCGACGCGGACCAGGTCGACCGCTGGATCGCGAGCCGCTTCGCCCGCTGTCTCGAGGCCGTCGACGCGGCGGTGGCCGTCTTCGACTTCACCGCCGCCGTCGACACCCTCTACCATTTCGTCTGGGACGAGTTCTGCGACTGGTACCTCGAGCTGGCCAAGGTGCGCCTGTACGGCGCCGACCAGGCAGAGCGGCACGCGGCCGCGGGCCACGCGCGCTGGATGCTCGACCAGATCGTCCGCCTGCTGCACCCGTTCCTTCCCTTCGTGACCGAGGAGGTCGCGGCACAGTATGGGGCGGCGCCGCTGCTGAAGCAGACGCATCCGCGGCGCGAGGACGTGACGGTGACCGAGGCCGACGAGGCGGCGCTCGCCGACGTGCAGGCGTTGGTCAACGCGCTGCGCGCATATCGCGCCGAGGGCGGCGTCGCGCCGGGCCGCACGCTGGACGCCGTCTTCGTCGGCGACGCCGACGAAGACGCGGCCCGATATGCGCGGTACACGGCGGCGATCCGGGCTCTGGCGCGCACCGAGGTGCGCTTCGACGCCGCTGCCGAGCCCGGGGCGACGGTCGTGTTGGTGCCCGGTGGTCGCCTCGAGGTCGCCGCCGTGGTCGACAGGGCGGAGGAGATCGCCCGTCTGGAGGATCAGCTTCGCAAGGCCGAAGCCGAGGTCGAGCGCTGTGCCGCGAAGCTCGCCAACGAGGCCTTCGTGGCCAAGGCGCCGGCGGCCATCGTCGCTCGCGAGCGGGAGAAGCTCGCCGCCTACACGGCCGAACGCGACGAGCTCGCGGCGCGGCTCTCGGCGTTGCGCGGGGCATAGGGGCGCGCCGTGAGCGGCGGTTCGCGCGCGGCCCGCACGCCGAAGAGGCCGAGGAGTGCGCGCCGCTCCTGGGAGGTCTATCTCGACGAGCTTGCCGCGTTCGGCATGCGGCCTGGTTTGGAGCGCGTCGCGGCGCTGCTCGAGGCTTTGGGACGGCCGCAGGAACGGTTTCGCGTCGTCCATGTCGTCGGCACCAACGGCAAGTCGTCGACGACGCGGTACACGGCCGCGCTGATCCAGGCGCACGGCCGGCGCGCGGGCGCCTACCTGTCGCCGCACATCACGGACTACTGCGAGCGCGTCCTCGTCGACGGCGAGCCGATCTCGCCGGAGGCGTTCGGGGCAGCCGTCGAACGGGTGCGCAGGGAGGTCGCGCGGCTGCCGGTCGGGCTCGGCGACACGACGCAGTTCGAGGTGCTCACCGTGGCCGCTCTGGTCGCTTTCGCCGAGAGCGGCGTCGAGGCAGTCGCGCTCGAGGCCGGACTCGGCGGCCGCCTCGACGCGACCAACATCACGGTCGCGCCCGTGGTCGTGCTCACCAACATCGCCCTCGAGCACACCGCGGTGCTCGGCGGCACGCGGGCGGCGATCTTCGCCGAGAAAGCCGCGGTCATCAAGGGGGGCGACGCCGTGTTCGGGCCGCTGGGCGGGCTTGAGGGGGAGGCCGAGGAGGTGTGCGCGCGCGCCGGCGCGCGCGCACACCTCCTCGGCCGCGACTTCACCATCGAGGGCGAGCCCGGGGCGTTCGCCGTGCGCGCGGCGGGCGCGCAGTACACGGCTCTCGCCGTGCCCTCGCCCGCCCCGTACCAGGTCACGAACGCGGGGCTCGCCGTGGTTGCCGCCCATCTGCTCCTCGGCGGCCTCGACGAGGCTCGCGTGCGCGCCGCTTTGAAGCGCACGGTGGTGCGAGGCCGTCTGCAGGTCGTGTCACGGGCGCCGCTGGTGCTCGCCGACGGCGCCCACAACCCCGCCGGTATGGAGGCGCTCGCGGCGGCGCTGCGAGGGATCGAGCTGCCGCGCCCCGTCGTCGTCGCGGCCGCGGTCATGCGCGACAAGGACGTCGCCGGCATGCTCGCCGCCTTGCTGCCGCTGGCCGACGTGATGGTGTGCACGCAGGCGAGCGAGCCGCGAAGCCTCGCCGCGGGCGAGCTCGCCGACGCGGTTCGGGCGGCGGAGCGCGTCCGCGACACGACGACCGGCGTCCGGCAGGAGCCTCTGCGCGTGCTTACCGAGGCCGACCCCGGACGGGCGCTCGCTTCGGCGAGAGAGCTCGCCGGTCCCGCGGGGACCGTCGTCGTGACCGGCTCGCTCTACTTGCTCGAGGATCTCGCGGCGGCGCTCGGCGTCGCCGGGTCGGCGCCGCGGGCGTAAGAGGTCGCGGCCGGCGGTCGTCCCCGCCGGCGTCGTTCCGGCTCCCCGTCGTCTTTCGCGCTCTCGCCGTGGGTCACGGCCGGCCCGGAAGTCCCCAGCCCCTCGGGTATACTGGCGCGAAACGTGCGGAGGGCCGGATGGCGAAGGATGGGACGAACCCCGTGGTACGGGTGCTGATCGCACTGCTGGTCGTCGTCGCCGTCGCCCTCGTCGCCTTCTTCGTCGGGTACCTCATCGGTATCCGACTCGCCGGCGTCCTGCCGCCGGACTCGCTGGGGGGCCTCGTCAGAGTTCTGTGAGGGTGACCGGCCTCGGCGCCGGGACGTCGTCCACGGCCGGGTCATCTCGGGTATGATGCACGCGCCGGCCGGGGAGGCCGGCGCCGTCGGAGCGTCGAAGCGCGCCGCCGGGCGCCGCATCCGCGCCGGCGTCAGCGCGACGCCGTGCGGCGCGCCGATCACGTGGGGAGGAGAGCGTTGCCACAGTGGACCTTGCTGGCGGCTGCCGACGATCCGTTCCAGTCGGTGAACGACTTCTTCTCGTCCTCGACGTGGGATTTCATCGTCCGCATCTCCGTCGTCTTCGCGATCGCTCTTTGGCTCGCGTGCGCGTACTGGGTGTTCAAGGACGCGCGGCGGCGCATCGACGACACGATCCTCATCACGGTCGCGACGCTGACGGGCCTGGTGTTCGGGCCGATCGGCCTTGTCGTCTACGCGATCGTGCGGCCGCCGGAGTACTTGGACGACATCAGGGAACGCGAGCTCGAGGTCCGCATGATGGAACAGCGTCTCGAGGACGAGCAGCGCTGCTCCTTCTGCAAGACGCCGGTGCGCGACGACTACCTCGTCTGCCCGACGTGCGGACGGCGCCTGCGCACGGTGTGCCGCTCGTGTCACCGCCCGGTCGAGCCCCAGTGGCGCCTCTGTCCGTACTGCGAGACCGAGATGCACGGCGTCCCCGTGACGGAGCCCGCCCAGCGCTGACGGGGTGAAGAGAACGGAGAAGGGCGCGCGGCTTAGGCGGCGCGCCCGCCATGAGGATCCCGGATCGCAGGAGGAAGAGTGGAACGCACCTTCGTCATGGTCAAGCCGAACGGCGTCGAGCGCGGTCTCGTCGGCGAGATCGTCGCCCGGTTCGAGCGTCGTGGATTCAGACTCGCCGGCCTCAAGGCGCTGCGCATCGACCGCGCCCTCGCCGAGCGGCACTACGCCGAGCATGCCGGCAAGCCGTTCTTCGAATCGCTCGTGTCCTTCATCACGTCAGGGCCGGTCGTCGCCATGGTGTGGGAAGGTCGCGAAGCCGTGCGCGTGGCGCGGACGATGATGGGCGTCACCGACTCGGCCGACGCCGCCCCGGGGACGATCCGCGGCGACTTCTCGCTCTCGAAAGAGGAGAACGTCGTCCACGGTTCCGACAGCCCCGACAGCGCGGCGCGCGAGATCGCCCTGTTCTTCGCCGGCGATGAGCTGCTCTGACCTGCACTCCGCTCTCGCCCGCCGTCAGCCCGCGGCCGGACGACACCTCCCGTGAGCGCGTCTCGACCTGACGCTTCGACACGCCTTGTCCTGGCTTCGCGCTCGCCGCAACGCCGCATGATCCTCGACTTGCTGCGTGTGTCGTACCGTGTGGTCGTGAGCGGCCACGACGAGGACCTCCACGACGGCGACCCTGTGCGCACGGCCGAGACCAACGCCCGCGGCAAGGCCGAGGCGGTCCGCGTCCGCGTCGACCTCGCTGACGGCGAGCTGGTGCTCGGCGTGGACACGGTCGTCGTACTGGAGGGCCGCGTCCTCGGGAAGGCCGCCCACGAGGACGAGGCGCGCGCCTACCTGTCGGCGCTCGCCGGTCGGCGTCACGAGGTGTGCAGCGGACTGCACCTCTGCGACGACAGGGGCTCGTTCACCGGCCACGCCGTGACCGGCGTGACCTTCCGCCCGCTCGCCCCTGCCGACATCGACCGTTACCTCGGCAGCGGCGAGTGGCGCGAGCGCGCGGGCGCCTACGCTATCCAGGGCATCGGCTCGGCCCTGGTCGCGAGCATCGACGGGGACTACTTCAACGTGGTCGGCCTTCCGGTGCCCCTGCTGCTCGACGCTCTGGCGAGCTTCGGCGTCCCGACGTTCGGCTGGCTGCGCGCCTCGCCGTGAGCTCCCGTCCCATGGTGGTCTCGTCCATCGTGAGCGCGTACAATCTGCGTTCGATATCCGTCGAAAGGAGCGCGCCATCGGCGTCTTCGACTTCCTGACCGGTTTCGGCGCCCGCGACATGGCCGTCGACTTGGGCACCGCGAACACACTCGTCTATCTGCGTGGCCGCGGCATCGTGCTGTCCGAGCCGTCCGTGGTCGCGATCGACCACCGTAGCGGCGAGGTGCACGCCGTCGGTTCCGAGGCCAAGCGCATGCTCGGAAGGACGCCGGCGACGATCAGCGCCGTCCGGCCGCTGAAGGACGGCGTCATCGCCGACTTCGACGTCACCGAGCAGATGCTGCGTCACTTCATCCGCACAGTCATGCAGAACCGCTGGGCGCATCCGCGCGTGGTGATCTGTGTGCCGTCCGGCGTCACCGGGGTCGAGAAGCGCGCCGTCGAAGAGGCGACCTACTCGGCCGGCGCCCGCTGGGCGACGCTCATCGAAGAGCCCATGGCTGCCGCCATCGGCGCCGGCCTCCCGGTCGCCGAGCCGACCGGCAGCATGATCGTCGACATCGGCGGCGGCACCAGTGAGGTCGCCGTCATCTCCCTCGGCGGCATCGTCGTGTCGCAGTCCATCCGCGTCGGCGGCGACGAGCTCGACGAGGCCGTGATCAGTTACGTCAAGAAGGAGTACAAGCTCCTCATCGGCAGCCAGACCGCCGAAGAGATCAAGCTGGAGATCGGCTCGGCCTATCCGCTGCCGCAGGAGGAGCAGGCCGAGATCCGCGGCCGCGACCTCGTGACCGGCCTTCCCAAGACCATCGTCCTCTCGTCCGAAGAGGTGCGCGCCGCGCTCGAGGAGCCCGTCCAGGCGATCATCGACGCGATCAAGGCGACGCTCGACAAGACGCCGCCCGAACTGGCCAGCGACATCATGGACCGCGGCATCATGCTCGCCGGCGGGGGCTCGCTGCTCCAGGGTCTTGCGGAGCGTCTCCGCGAGGAGACGCAGATGCCCGTCCACGTGGCCGAATCGCCGCTCACCTGCGTGGCCGTGGGCTCGGGCAAGTACCTGGAGGAGTTCGATGTCCTCGTCAAGAGCAAGGGCAATTCCCGGCCGCAAGGCCGCTAGGCCGAAGCCCGCCGTCTCCCAGCCCCTTCGGTGAATCGCCGGCGCGTCCTGCAGCGGCGCATCGTCGCCGTGGTCCTCGCCGTCCTCGCCGTGGGGCTCCTGACCCTGTCCTTTCGTGAGGGCGAGAACGGGTTCGTCCATCGCGTCCGGGACGGGGCCGTGCGCATCGTGGCGCCGCTGCAGGAGGGCAGCGCGCGCGTGATCGAGCCGTTCCGCGACGGCTGGAACTGGGTCGCCGACCTCTTCCATGCCAAGAGCGAGAACAAGCGGCTCAAGGAAGAGGTCGACGCCCTGCGCGCAGCCGTCGCCGAAGAACTCACGACCCAGGCCGAGAACGAGGAGCTCCGTGCCCTCCTCGAGATGCGTGACGATCGCATCTATCCCGAGGGCACGGAGTTCGTGACGGCGCGCGTGATCGCGCGCTCGACCACGGCGTGGTACTCGACAGTGACGATCAACGTCGGCCACGACGACGGCGTGCAACGCTTCGACGCCGTGGTCAACGGGCAGGGGCTGGTCGGCAGGGTGCAGAGCGTGACCGCGACCGCGTCCCAGGTCCAGCTCCTCACCGACCAGCAGAGTTACGTCGACGCCATCGTGGTCCCCAGTCGGGCGGAAGGGCTCGCGGCGGGCAGTGTGACCGGCGGCATGACGTTACAGTACGTCGACAAGAGCGAGGCGGTGAGGAAGGGGCAGTTCGTCGTGACCTCGGGGCGCTCGGGATCGATCTTCGTGCGCGGCATCCCCATCGGCCAGGTGGAGAACGTGTCCTCGCAGGAGGTCGAGCTTTACCAGAACATCACGCTGCGTCCCGCGGTCGACTTCCGTAAGCTCGACATCGTCATGGTGGTGAAACGATGAGGAAGAGGCACGCAAGGGACGATGCGGCGCCCTTCGTCCTGCCGTCGGGCGGCGAGCTGGCGCGCCTCGGCGCGCTGCTCCTCGCCGCCCTCCTCCTTCAGACGACGGTCGCGCCGAACATCCGTATCCTTGGGACGAGTCCTGACTTCGCCCTGATCATCGTCGTCAGCGTCGCGCTGCTGCGCGGTTGTCTGACGGGCGCCGTCTTCGGGTTCCTCACCGGCGCCCTCGTCGGCGTGGCGCTGCTGGAGCCCCTCGGGATGAGCGCCCTCGTGTTCGTGGTCGTAGGGTACTTCGCCGGCCGGTACGCCGAGACCGCCGACCTTTCCGCCCCGCTGGCCCCGGTGGTCGGGGTCTTCATGGCCACGCTCGCCGCCGACACCATGGTCGCCGTGCTGCAGTTCCTGCTCGAACGGCAGGTCCCGTTCTGGTTCTGGGTGACGCGCGTCCTGCTGCCGTCGCTCGTTCTCAACACGCTGCTCGCGGCGGTCTTCTACCTCTTCGCCCGGTGGGTGTTGCGGGGCAAGGGGGTGTTGCATGCCGATCAGACGGTCTAGAAGACCGACAGGCAGCGAGCGGCTCATCCGCGGCAGTCGCCCCGACCGACCCAGCCTTCGGCCGCCGTCGGTGGCCCTCCGCGTAGCGTTGCTGGCCGGGCTGACAGTGGTGCTGGTCGCCGTGATCCTCTTCCGCCTCTGGTACCTGCAGGTCCTCAGCGGGGCGCAGTTCGAGGCGCAGGCCAACGACAACCGTCTGCGCTCGCTGAAGGTCGTGGCTCCTCGCGGCGCTATCCTCGACCGCGACGGCCGGGTGCTGGTCGAGAACCGGCCGGGGCTTTCGGTAGGGGTCAGGCCGATGGACGTCACCACCGGCCGGCTCGACGAGGTCGTCTCCCGTCTGGCTGACGTCCTCAAAGTACCAGAGGGGCGGATCCGTAAGAAGCTCCGTGCGTCGACCGGTCTGACGATCAGGCAGCTCGACTCGCATGAGGGCTCGGGCGGTTACGACCTGGTGATCGTCGCCGAGGACGTGACGCGCGCGATGGTGTCGCGCATCCTCGAGCGCAAGGCGCTCTTCCCGGGCGTCGAGGTGCGCAAGGACTACATCCGCGCATACCCCATGGGAACCATGGCGGCGCAGGTCCTCGGCCACCTCGGCGAGATCAGTCGCGAGCAGCTCAAGGAGCGGCAGTACAAGGGCTACGCCGCCGGCGACGTGATCGGGCAGGGCGGCGTCGAGTCGACGTACGACCGCTGGCTTCGCGGCCGCGACGGAGTGACGAAGATCGAGGTCGACGCCATGGGGCGGCCGAAGTCGAGCGAACCCGTCGCCGGCGGCCGCCTGCCGGAACCCGGCGACAGCCTCGTCCTCACCCTGGACGCCGACGTCCAGAAGAAGGCCGAGGCGGCGCTGCGGTACGGTATCGAGCTCGCCCACCGGGACGGGCAGTGGGCGGCGAACGGGGGCGCCGCGGTCGTGATGGACGTGCGCAACGGGCAGCTTCTCGGTCTGGCGAGCTACCCGACCTTCGACCCGGCCGTATGGACCGACGGCCTCAGTGACACGGAGTGGGAGCGGCTGAGCGACCCGCAGGCGAACCAACCGCTCGTGAGCAAAGCGTTCCAGGGCGTGTACGCGGCAGGGTCGACGTTCAAGGCGATCGACGCCGTCGCCGCCCTCGAGGAGGGCGTGATCGTGCCCTCGACGCGCTACTACTGCAACGGCCGTTACCCGCCGAGCGGCGACATCGGCGGCTCGCACTGGAACTGCTGGACGCCGTATGGCCACGGCAGTCCCGACCTTGTCGCGGCCCTCGCGCAGTCGTGTGACGTGTACTTCTACAACGTCGGCTACGCCTTCTATAACCGGCCCGGGACCGAGCTCGCGGACTGGGCCAAGCGGTTCGGCCTCGGCAGGACGACGGGTCTCGACGTCCCCGGCGAGGTGAAGGGGCTGGTGCCGACCCCGGAGTGGCGGGAGAAGTACTTCGAGGACGAGGTCGACAAGCTGTGGAAGCCGGGCAACTCGATCCTGCTCGCGATCGGCCAGGGCGACCTCCAGGTGACCCCGCTGCAGATGGCGGTCGCCTACGCGGCGATCGCCAACGGCGGGACCGTGGTCCAGCCCCACTTGGGGCTCAAGGTCGTGTCGCCCGAGGGCAAGCTCGTGCGCAAGGTCGACGCCGCGTCGCGGAAGGTGGCGGTGTCGGGCGAGACGCTGAGCGCCGTGCGCGCCGGCCTGCGGGCGGCGGCGACCGAAGGTACGTCCGCCGCCGTGTTCGCCTCGTATCCGGTCGCCGTGGCCGGCAAGACGGGCACGGCCGAGGTCTACGGCAAGGGCGACTACGCTTGGTATGCGAGCTACGCGCCGGCCGACGACCCGAAGTATGTCGTCGTCGTGCTCGTCGAGCAGGGGGGCCACGGCGGCACGGTGGCGGCGCCGGCGGCGCGGATGATCTACGATGCCCTGTTCCACCTTGATACCGGTCAGGCGACCGGGGCGACGAGCACCGACTGAGCATGGACGTCCGTACCTGCCTGCGTCGTCTCGACTACATCCTTCTGGCGGCGGTGCTCGGCCTCGTCGTCTACGGTGTGACGACGATCTACTTCGCGACACGCGGCGACGTCGCGGGCGACCCGCTCTACTACGCGCGCTCCCAGGTCATCAACGCGGTCGTCGGGCTCGTCGCTCTCGCCGCCGTCGCGGTGGTCGACTACGGGGTCTACCGGCGCTGGCAGTGGCCCATCTACGCGGTGACGGTGCTCTCGATCGCTGCGGTGTACGCGCTCGGCACGGTGACCCGGGGTTCGCGGCGCTGGATCGAGCTGCCCTTCTTCAACCTTCAGCCTTCGCAGATCGGCCTCGTGCTCGTGACCGTCGCGCTGGGCGCGTTCCTTGTCGACCGTATGGAACTGCTCGGTACGCGGCGCATCACCGTCGAGGCCCTCGTGTACGTCGCCGTCCCCGCCTCCCTCGTCTTCTTCCAACCCGACTTCGGCACGAGCACGGTCTACGTCGCTCTCGTGCTCGCCATGCTGTACTTCTACGGGACGCCGTGGACGCACTTCGCCGCGCTGGCGGTGGTCGCCGTCGTGGCCATCGTCGGCGTCGTGTGGCTGCTTCCGGCGGCGGGGGTCGAGGTCGTCAAGCCGTACCAGATGGACCGGCTCCTCGTCTTCCTCGACCCCGGGCGAGATCCGGAGGGGGCGGGCTACAATGTGAGGCAGTCGATGATCGCCGTCGGGTCGGGAGGGCTCACGGGGCGTGGCGACCAGGCGACGCAGACGACCCTCGACTTCTTGCCCGAGCACCACACCGACTTCATCTTCGCCGTCATCGGAGAGCGCTTCGGCTTCGTCGGCGCGCTCGTGCTCATCGGGCTGTATGTCGTCGTGCTGTGGCGGGCGCTGCGCATCGCCCGGCTCTCTCGCGACACGTACGGGAGCGTCCTCGCGGGGGGGATCGCGGCGATGTTGCTCTTCCAGATCGTCGTCAACATCGGCATGACTCTTGGTATCATGCCGGTGACGGGTATCCCGCTGCCCTTCGTCAGCTACGGCGGCGCGGCGATGGTCTCGTTCCTGCTCCTCATCGGCCTGCTGCAGAGCATCCACTTGCGGGCCGCGACGACGACTCCGGGGGTAGCCGGTGGCCGGCCCTAACATAGGCAAGATCCTCAAAGTGATCGCAGACGTGCGCGCGAGTGCGGAGGGCGCGCCGCGGATCTGCCTGGTCGGCGACGGGCCCGTGTTGCGCGAGGTCGCGGTCGCCATGTCGAGCGGCGCCGCCGACGCCGTCGGCGGAGTGAGCGACGCGTTTGACGCGCTGGCGCCGGAGGACGTGCCCGGCGAAGCCGGGCTGCTCCGGCGCTGGGCGGCGATCGTGCTCGTCGCCCCGGCCTGCGAGGCGCGCCGGGCGGCACAGATCGCGGCCGCGGCGCGCGTCGCCGGCGTCGCCCTGGTCGCCTTCGTCCCCGACGCCGATGGCGCGGCCGGCGCCGCTTGGCTCGCCGAGGCGCAGATCGGGCGCGGCGCGTGCGCCGTGTCGCTGGGGCGGCCGGGCGAGCCCAAGCCGACGTTGCAGGGCCGCCTGGCGGCGGCCCTCGGGGACGACGGCGTGGCGCTCGCCCGTCGGCTGCCCTGGCTGCGGCGCGCGGTCGCCGAACGCCTCGTGCTCGAGGGCGCCCGTCAAAACGCCGTCATCGGCGCCGTCGTCATCATCCCCGGCGCCGACATGCCGGCCATGACCCTCAACCAGGTACGCATGGTCCTGAAGATCGCCTCCGCCTACGGGGAGGACCTCAGCCTCGACCGGGCGCTCGAGATCCTGTCTATCGTGGGCGCGGGTCTGGTGTTCCGTACGTTGGCGCGACAGGCGCTCGACTTCGTGCCCGGCTTCGGCTGGGCGGTGAAGGGAGCAGTCGGTTTCTCCGGCACCGTCGCGCTCGGCAGCGCCGCTATCGAGTACTTCGAGGCGGGCGCGCCACTCACGCCAGCGAGGTTCAAGAAGCTTGCAGACACCGTCGACCGCTTCCGAAAGGTCCTGCCCTTCCGGGGAGTGGCCGCGAGATGAGTTAGAGGACCTTCTCTCGCGCGTCACCCGCCCCGGCCGTTATGTCGGCGGGGAGTTCAACCTGCGCCTCAAGCCGCAGGCGCGGCCGCGCGTCGTCCTGTCGTATCCGGACGTCTACGAGGTCGGCATGGCGAACCAGGCCGTGCAGATCCTGTATGCGGCCGTCAACGACGAGACGCCAGGCGTCGCCGAACGCGCCTACTGCCCATGGCCGGACATGGGCGACCTCATGCGCGCCCGCGACGTCCGCCTTTGGAGCCTCGAGTCGCAGGCGCCGGTGGCTGCCTGCGATCTCTGGGGCATCACGCTGCCTCACGAGCTGACGTTCACCAACGTCCTCGAGATGCTCGACCTGGCCGGCGTCACGCTGCACGCGGCGGCGCGCGGCGAGGACGAGCCTATCGTGCTCGGGGGCGGGCCGGCGGTCGCCGATCCGTGGCCACTGGCGGCGTTCTTCGACGCGTTCTTCGTCGGCGAGGTGGAGGGACGGGTGGCCGAGCTGGTCGAGGCGCTCGGCGCGCGGACGCGCGCCGAGCGCCTCGACCAGCTCGGCCGCGTCCCCGGCGTCTGGCTGCCGCCGCGCTCTGCCGCGGACGCGGCCGGACCACCGGCGCGCAGGCAGGTGTTCACGGAGTTCGCCCGCACCATGCCGGTGACGCGGCCGCTCGTGCCCCTGTTGGAGGCGGTCCACGACCGCGCCGTGGTCGAGCTGATGCGGGGATGCACCCGTGGCTGCCGCTTCTGCCAGGCCGGCATGTGGTACCGCCCGGTGCGCGAGCGGCCCGTCGACCTGGTCGTCGAGGCGGCCGCGCGCACGCTCGCGGCGACCGGCTGCGACGAGGTCTCGCTGGTCTCGCTGAGCTCGTGCGACTACTCGGCGATCGGAGAGGCGGTCGAGCGTGTCCGCGCCTTGCGCCCGGGGCTGCGCGTCTCGCTGCCCTCGTTGCGCGTCGATTCCGCGGCCGTGCGTCTGGGGCGCTTCGGCGCCGGGCAGCGCGGGTCGGCGACCCTCGCCCCCGAAGCCGGGACGCAGAGGCTGCGCGAGCGCATCAACAAGGGGGTCGACGAGGCGCAACTGATGGACGCCGTCGAGGCGGTGTTCAGCGGCGGGTTCACCGGGCTGAAGCTGTACTTCATGCTCGGCCTGCCCGGTGAGAGCGACGACGACGCGCGCGCCATCGCCGCAACGGCGACGAAGGCCGCGGAGCTCGCCAGGCGCGTCAGTCGCGGTCGCGCCCGCCTGAGCGTCGCCGTGTCGTCCTTCGTGCCCAAGCCGCATACGCCGTTCGAACGCGAGGCGTTCGCCGGCGAGGTCGTCCTGCGGCGACGCCAGCGGTTGCTGCATGACGCGCTGCCGCGGACCGTGAAGGCCGCGTTCCACGACGTCTCCGGCTCGCTCGTGGAGGCGAGCCTCGCCCGTGGCGGTCGCGGCTCCGACGCCTTCGTCGAAGCCGCCTGGCGCAACGGCGCCCGCTTCGACGGCTGGCGCGAGCGCTTCGACCTGCGTGCCTGGAGCACGGCCGCCGCGTCCTGCGGCGTCACGCTCGGTGAGCCGGCGATGACCGACCCGGCCACCGCCCCGTGGCGTGAGGCCGTCGACCCTGGCGTCGATGCCGCGTTCCTGGACGAGGAGCGGCGGCGCGCCGAGGCCGGCCTGCATACCGAGGACTGTCGTCGCGGGGAATGTGGAGCCTGCGGTGTCTGCGGCGGCGGCGTCGAGATGGAGGTCGTCGCGTGACGCGGGCCGCTGCAGAGTCTCGACCCGGCGGTGGGGGAGACGCGCCGGGAACGTACTGGCTGCTCTGGTTCGAACGCTCCGGGGCGGCGAGCTACGTGTCGCACCTTGACACGGTCCGCGCCCTGCAGCGGACGTTCGCCCGTGCGGGGGTCGCCCTCGCGCTCTCGGGGGGGTTCCGTCCCAAGGCGAGGCTTTCGTTGCCGCTGCCCCTGCCCGTCGGGGCGGCCGGATTGGACGAGCTCGCCGTCGCAGAGGTGGCGGACGGGGCGCCGCCGCCGGCGCGCGCCTTGGGCGCGCTGCAGGCGGCGGCGCCGCCCGGCATCACGCCCCTGCGCCTGCAGACGTGTGCGATGCGCCCGCGCCCGCGTGCCCTGGAGGCGCGCTACGCGGCCGAGATGCGCGGCGACCCCGGCGCGCTCGTGGCGGCGGCGACTTGGTTCGCCGCGCAAGAAGGAGTGACGGTCGAGCGTGTCACGCCCAAGGGGCGCCGCACGCTCGACTTGACGAGGTATGTCGGCGACCTGGCCGTGCAGCCCGTCCCGGGAGGAGCGCACGTGACGTTCGTCGTGCGCCACCGGCATGACGGGGCGGCGCGGCCCCAGGAGGTCATCGACCTCCTCGCGGGCCGCGCCGGTTGCGCGTCGGTCGCGCACCATCTCACGCGTGTGGGCGTGAGTTACCAAGGATTGCCCCGCGACGCATCGTCCGGGGGAGAGGAGTGAACGATCGTGACCGAACGGAGAAGACGGAAGGTCGTGCGTGGCGAGATCGAGGTGCAGAAGACCGGGGAGGGCGCCGACGGCGCCACCCCGGCGTCGCCCGACGGCGCCGCTGCTCCGGCGTCGTCCACCGAGGCCGCCGCTCCGCCGTCGCCCGACGGCGCCGCTGCAAGCGGGTCCGGGGAGGGGGCCGGCGAGGCGCCCTCGACGATGTCCGCCTCGGCCGGCGAGGCGCCCTCCGGGAGCGCGTCAGCGACCGCTGCGGAGGCGTCGTCGGAGAGCTCCGCTGCGGGCGCCGGCAGCCGCCGGCGGCGTGGGACGCGTGGGGGAGCCGGGCGCCATCGCAGCAAGGGTGCTGCCACAGGCGACGCCGCCGAGCCGGCGGGAGCGCCCGAGGCACCGGCGGCGGGCGGCTCCGCGCCTGCGGCCGAGTCTGCGCCGGGCGCCGGCACGCCGGCAGAGGAGCAGGCGTCAGCTGTGACTGCGCCGGCAGGGGAACAGACGCCGGCGGCTGGCGGGGCGGCAGGTGAGCAGACGCCGAGGGTGGCTGCAGAAGCGGCGCCGAGGCCACGTGCCAAGCGCGGTGCATCGGGTCGCCGACGGGTCGAACCTGCGGCCGGGCAGGTGGAAGGCGCTCCTGAGGGTGATGCCGCGGAGGGCACGCCCGAGGGTGACGAGGCGGCGCCCAAGCGGCGGCGGCGCGGGTCGCGCGGCGGGCGGCGCGTGCGCGCCCGCGAAGCGCGCCGCGCTGCCGCGCAGGGCGCCGGCGAATCCGGGTCGGAGCCGAGTGTCAAGACCGGTGCGCCCGAGGGACCAGCCGCTCCCGGGGAGCCGGGGCACGCCGAGGGTTCGGCTGCCGCCGGCGAGCCGGCAGGCGATGAACGGCCGACTTTGGCCGCGCAGCCGACGTCGCTCAAGGGTCCCACGGCGGCCGAGATGGTGATCGCATCGACTGAGTCTGAGGAGCCGCGGTCGGCCGAGGCGCGGGCGGCGGAAGGTCAAGGCGCCCGGGGCGCGGAGGCTGCGCCGGCCGTGCGCGAGGATGAACGCAAGCGGCGTGGTCGGCGGGGCGGTCGCCGCACGAAGCGCGCGGAGGCCGTGGCGGCTCCTGTCGCCGCAGAGCCGACGCTCCTGGCGGCGACCGCCCCGGCGGCGCCGACGGCAGCCGTCTCCGCGGCCGAGTCCGGAGCCGTCTCTGAGACCGAGCGCGGAGCCGGCGCCGAGGCCGAGCCCGGAACCGGGGCGGCGGCCATGCCCGGCGCAGGGCCCGAGCGTGCGCCGGCGGGCGAGGAGCGAACCGCGACGAAGAGCCGCCGGCGCGACCGTCGTCGGCCGAAGGCGATCGCGGGCTCCGAGGGCTTGACCGGCGCCGACGCGAGCGCGATCGAAGGGCCCGCTCTGACGACGGGCCGGCGCCCCGAGGTCAGCGTCGAGCTGCCCAAGCGCAAGCTCATCCTCGTGACGGAGGACCCCCACGAGCTGCGCGTCGCCCTGGTCGAGGACGGGCGTCTGGCGGAGATCTACTTCGAACGCCCGGAGAGGCGTTCCTACCTTGGCGACATCTATCGCGGCAAGGTCGAGAGCGTGCTTCCCGGCATCGACGCGGCCTTCGTCGACTTCGGCATCGACAAGAACGGCTTCCTCTACGTCGACGAGGTGCGTACCGGGGAGGGCGACCGTCGCGGCCGTCGCATCACCGACGTGCTCAAGCCCGGCCAGGACGTGGTCGTCCAGGTCATGAAGGACCCGATGGGCAGTAAGGGCGCGCGGCTCACGATGCACTTCTCTCTGCCTGGGCGGTACGTCGTCTACGTGCCGGGAGGCAGCGGGGTCGGCGTCTCGCGTCGTCTCGGGCAAGGCGAGCGCGAGCGTCTGCGCGAGCTCTGCAAACAGCTCCGCGTCAAGAACGCCGGTCTGATCGTGCGCACGGCGGCGGAGGGCAAGGGTCTCGACGAGATCCGCCGCGACGTGCGTTACCTCTCGCGGCTCTGGTCGCGGCTGAAGAAGAAGGCCGAGACGGCGCCGATCCCCGGTCTCATCCATCAGGAGGTCGACATCGCCCTCGAGGTGGCGCGCGACCTCTTCAACGAGTCGGTCGAGAGCCTCATCGTCGACGACGAGAAGCGGCTGAAGACGATCACGGCCTACCTCGAGAAGGTCGCCCCCGAACTGGTCCCCAAGGTCCGCCTGCACACGGGCGCGGAGCCGCTCTTCGACGCCTACGGCATCGAAGAGCAGATCTCGCGCGCCCTCGAACGCCGCGTCCCGTTGCCCAGCGGGGGCAACATCGTGATCGACCATGCCGAAGCGCTCACGGTGATCGACGTCAACAGCGGCCGCTTCACACGCGGGCGCGGCCTCGAGGACACGATCCTGCGCACCAACCTCGAGGCCGCGCGCGAGGTCGTGCGTCAACTGCGCCTGCGGGACATCGGCGGGATCATCATCATCGACTTCATCGACATGGCGCGTATCAAGAACCGCGAGACCGTCCTCGCGACGCTCGAGGCGGAACTCGACACCGACCGCACGAAGACCTACGTCGTCGAGCTCTCGCCCCTCGGCCTCGTCGAGATGACCCGGCAGAACACGACCGACGGCGCGCGCGGTATTCTCACCCGCACCTGTCAGACCTGCCAGGGCAAGGCGCGGACACTGTCGGAAGAGACCGTCGCCCTGAGCGTCGAACGCCGTCTGCGGGCGCAGTCGAAGCGCTCTGGGGCGAAGGCATGCCTGGTCGAGGTGAACACCGGCGTCGCCGAGCGCCTGACGGCCGGCGGGAGGCTCAGGGCGCTCGAGAAGGAGACCGGCCGGCGGATCTTCGTCGAGGGGTCGTCGACCGTGCCGGTGGACGCGTTCCGTATGCTGGCCGAGGGTCCGGTGGCCCAGGTCGAGGCGCAGTTGGTCCCGGTCCGCGAGGGCCAGGAGGTCGAGATCGAGCTCGAGTACTCGCTGACGTACAGTCCCCGCGACGCGGTGGGATACGTGGACGGCTACATGGTCATCGTCGAGGGCGGGCGCGGCTTCGTCGGCCAGCGACGGAAAGTGCGCATCACGACGGCGTCGCGGACGGGCGGGACCGCCGTCCTCACCGGCGGCCGGTCCGGAGGAGGCCGCAGTTGAGGGTAGCCCGCCGAATTGACACCTCCCCGGGCGGTCGGCTACCATCGACCGCCGTTGTCTTCACGGGAGTCAGGATGAACGACACCGACGTCGCCTACGCCGTGGTGCGCGTGGGCGGTCAGCAGTTCAAGGTCGCAGAGGGCGAGAGCATCGTCGTCGACCGCGTCGCCGCCGACGAGGGCAAGACCGTCACCCTCGACGCCCTCGCGGTGCGTACCGCGAGCGGCGGCTACGAGCCCGGAGCGAAAGCCACCGTCAAGGCCAAGGTCGCCGGTCACGTCCTGGGTGAGAAGCTGCGCGTCGGCACGTACAAACCCAAGACGACGTTCAGGAAGACGCGCGGGTACCGCAGTCGTCTCTCGCGGCTTACCATCGAATCGATCACCCTCAAGGCCGACAAGGAGAGCAAGGGTGGCGCATAAGAAGGGCGCCGGCACCAGTCGCAACGGGCGCGACTCCGAGGCGAAGCGTCTCGGCGTCAAGGCGTTCGCGGGCCAGGTCGTGCCGGCCGGGTCGATCATCGTCCGCCAGCGAGGCACGAAGTTCCGCGCCGGCGAAGGCGCCGGCATCGGCGTCGACCATACCATCTTCGCCAAGGTGACCGGGCGCGTCGGGTTCAGCACCCGTGCCGCCGGCCGCTTCATCACGGTCACCCGCGAGCCCTGACCGGGTCCCGGCGTTCCGCCGGGCCCTCGCCTCACGTCATGCTCGCCGATCGGGTCAGGATCTGTGTGCGCGCCGGACGCGGCGGTGACGGCTGTGTGAGCTTCCGGCGCGAGAAGTACGTCCCGCGAGGCGGTCCGGATGGCGGCGACGGCGGTCGCGGCGGTGACGTGATTCTCGTGGCGACGCGCCAGGTCCGCGACCTGGAGACCTTGTGCCGGCGGCCGCACCTGCGCGCTGCCGCCGGCGGCCACGGCCGCGGGTCGCAGCGCCACGGTGCGGCCGGCAAAGACCTCATCGTCCCGGTGCCCGTTGGGACGCAGGTCGCGGGCGACGACGGCGCGCTGCTCGGCGACCTGACGGTCGAGGGGCAGCGCCTGGTCGTCGCCCGCGGCGGTGAGGGCGGGCGCGGGAACGCGTGCTTCAAGAGCTCGACGCGCCAGGCGCCGCGTTTCGCCGAGCGCGGGCTGGCGGGGGACGAACGCTGGCTCGACCTGCGCATGAAGCTGCTGGCCGATGTGGGTCTCGTCGGCCTGCCGAACGCGGGTAAGTCGTCGCTGCTGGCGGCGCTCACGCGGGCCCGACCGAGGATCGCCGCCTACCCGTTCACGACGATCGAGCCCAACCTCGGGGTCATCGAAGCGGACGGTAGCCCCATCGTCGTCGCCGACGTCCCCGGACTCATCGAGGGCGCCAGTGACGGCGCCGGTCTCGGCGACCGCTTTCTGGCGCATGTCGAACGCACGGCCGCGCTGGTCTACGTCGTGGACGCCGGACCCGGGACTGAGGTCGTGCTGGACGCGCTGCATACGGTGCGCGGCGAGCTCGCCGCGTTCCGCGAGGGCCTCGCCGCGCGACCGGCGGTCGTCGCCCTGAACAAGGCTGATCTTCTCGACCCTGCCGAGATCGAGGTCGCGGTCGCGGCCGTCGCCGAGCTTGGTTGGCCGGACGCGGTCGTCGCCGTCTCCGCGATCCGCGGTGACGGCCTCGAGGCGCTGACCGGCCGCATGGCGAGGCTCGTGAGGGACGTGCGCGCCGCGGAGGCGGCCGCGGCGGCTTCTGCCGCCGCGGCCGCCTCCGCGGCGCCCGTCGTCCTGCGCCCCGGGCAGGACCGCCTCGAGAGCTTCACTGTGGCGCGTGAGGCTGGCGCGTTCCGGATCTCGGGCGCCGCCCTCGAGCGGCTGGTGGCGAAGACCGACCTCGACAACGAGGAGGCGGTCGCCTACCTGCAAGAGGTCATCGCCCGTGCCGGGGTCGACGAGGCCCTGCGTCGGGCCGGGGCGGTGCCGGGAGACACGGTGCTCGTCGGCGAGACGACGCTGGAGTTCGCGTGAGGCGGGGAGGGGGCGGGCTCGCCCCGCGCGGGGGCCTACACGGCAGGGCGTCGTGGGCCCGTGGTACGCTTCCCGGGAGAGCGCCGAGCCATGGCGCGAGGCGACGAGGAGGCGGCATGAGACGCCCTGTGTCAACCTCCTGCCGTGCACAAGCAGCAACAAGGAAGGTAGTGCCATGAGCGTCGAAGACGTCTGTCGGTCGGCGCGGCGCGCGGCCCGCGTGCTCGGGGCGCTTCCCCGGGAGCGCAAGGACGCGATCCTCGGGGCCATCGCCGAGGCTCTCGAGCGGCGTGCCGGCGAGATCGTGCGCGAGAACGAGGAGGACGTACGCCTGGCGCGTGCCAACCGGCTCCCGGACGCCCTCATCGACCGTCTCCTGCTCGACGAGGACCGCATCCGCGACATGGTGGCCGCCGTACGTGGCGTGGCGGCTCTGGCGGATCCGGTAGGGCAAGTCGTCGACGGGTGGAAGCTCGCCAACGGCGTCGACCTGCGCCGGGTCCGCGTGCCCCTCGGCGTGGTCGCCGTGATCTACGAAGCGCGGCCCAACGTCACAGTCGACGCGGCCGCCCTCTGCCTCAAGACCGGCAACGCCGTCGTCCTCCGCGGCGGCAGCGCGGCGAAGCACTCTAACCGTATCCTCGCCGAGGCCGTGCAGGGGGCCGTCATCGCATCCGGGCTGCCAAAGGAGGCGATCGCTTTCCTCGGTTCGGACCGCGCCGAGCTCGACGAGCTCGTGGTGCAGTGGCAGTCCGTCGATCTCCTCGTCCCCCGTGGGGGGGCCGAGCTCCGGCGGTACGTGCTCGACCACGCCAAGGTGCCGGTCGTGTGGGCCGCCGGTGGCAACTGCCACGTTTACGTCGACGCGGCCGCCGACCTCGAGAAGGCGGCGCGCATCACGCTCAACGCCAAGGTCCAGCGTCCCGGGGTCTGCAACGCGGCCGAGACTCTGCTCGTGCACCGTGACGTGGCGTCGGCGTTTTTGCCGGACGTCGGCGCCGAGCTTCACCGCAAGGGAGTCGAGCTCTACGCCGACAAGGCCGCCGCGCAGGCGCTCGGCGACATCCCGTCGAAGCGGGCCAGCCGCACACACTTCGAGACCGAGTTCCTCGACCTGCGCATGGCCATCCGGGTCGTCGACTCCCTGGATGAGGCTCTCGATCACATCGCTACCTTCGGCACCGGTCATTCCGAGGCCATCGTCACCGAGGATGCCACGGCGGCGCGCCGCTTCATGCGCGAGGTCGATGCCGCCTGCGTCTACGTCAACGCCTCGACGCGCTTCACGGACGGGGGGCAGTTCGGTCTCGGCGCCGAGCTCGGCATCTCGACGCAGAAACTGCATGCCCGGGGGCCGATCGCTCTTGAAGAGCTCACCTCCGTGAAGTACGAGCTCTGGGGCGACGGCCAGATCAGGGGCTAAGGCCATGGGCGACGGGTCGTGGCGCCTCGGCGTCCTCGGGGGCAGCTTCGACCCGCCGCACCTCGGACACCTGCTCATCGCCTCCGACGTGCACGCCTGCCTCGACCTCGAGAAGGTGCTGTTCGTCCCCGCCGCTCGTCCGCCGCACAAGGCGATCGACGAGGGGACACCCGCCCCGGTCCGGCTCGAGATGACGCGCCTGGCCGTCGCGGGCGATCCACGCTTCGAGGTCTCCGCCGTCGAGATCGAGCGCGGCCTCGTCTACACCCTCGACACGGTGTCGGCGATCAGCCGACAGTACGAGGGCTGCGAGCTGTACTTCATCATGGGCTCCGACTCGCTCCTGCAGTTCGACGCGTGGCACGAGCCCGAGGCCATCCTGTCGCTGTGCCGTCTCGCCGTCGCCCTCCGCCCCGGCGACGACGAACGCGAGGTCGAGGCCGTCGCTCGCGGTCTGGGGCGCGGCGCGGCGATCGTAGTCAAGACGGCCATGACCGACATCTCATCACGCGACATCCGCAACCGGGTGCGCAGGGACGCGCCCATCCGCTACCTCGTTCCCCGCCCGGTGGAGGACTTCGTCACGGCGCGTCGTCTATACAAGATGACGTGAGCGACACCATCGGCACCATCGATCCCGCGGAGGCGCGGGCGCGCGCCGCCGCCCGTCTTGGACGCAGGCGCTTCGAGCACTCCCGGCGCGTCGCGGAGCTCGCCGCCAAGTACGCTGCCGTCCACGGAGCGTCGGAGGACGAGGCGCGCACGGTCGGCTGGCTCCACGACATATGCCGCGACCTGTCGGACGACGAGATCCTGCGCGCTGCCGCGCGTCTCGGCGTCCCGGTCGGCCCCCTCGAGCGTCGCCATCCCGTCGGTCTCCTGCATGCTCCGGTGGCGGCCGCCGAGCTGCGCGCCGCGGGGCTCGACGAGCGGCTGGCGCGGGCGATCGCGCTGCACACCGTCGGCGCCGCCGGCATGGACACCTTGGCGAAGTGCCTCTATGTGGCCGACTTCTGCGAGCCGGCGCGCGCGTTCGACGGACTGCAGGACGTGCGCCGGCTGGCCGTGACGGACATCGACAGGGCGGCCGGCGCAGCCGCTCGCCTGACGTTGCTCGACGTCATCGGCCGCGCCCGCGGCGTGCACCCCGGCGCGGTGGACCTCTACAACGAACAGTATGGCGCGCGCTGAAGGCTACCGAGTGGGACGGCTGCGACGCCGTCGCGAACGCGTGGTCCAGCGGCGACAGGTCGTGTTCCTCGTGGCGCTGGCGGTGTTCGTGGCGTTCGCGGCAGTGGCCGGCGCCGGCCGGCTCGCGGGCTGGATCCTGGGCGAGGGAGAGCCGCAACCGCGCGCCGGCTACCTCGCCCTGATCTCCCTCGGCCAGGCCGGCGAAGGCCAGCCCGGCGCCGTGCTCGCCCTGCGCGACGCCGACGACGGCAGCGTGAGCCTGTACACGGTGCCGCGGGTCCTGCTCCTGGAGCGGGAGGGCGGCGAGTACGTCCTCGCCGGCGACATGCTCGCCGCCGGCGAGCTGGCGGACGACCTGGAGCGGTTGCTCGGGGCGCGCATCGACCTCCAGTACACGCTCGCCTACGCCGATCTCGAGCGTCTGGTGACGAGCGCCAAGCTGTGGGTGAAGCTCGAGCATCCCGTCCAGCTCGAGGTGGGTGGGGTCTTGCAGGAGTACAAGGGGCGGTTCGCGGTACCGCGCGAGCAGATCGGCGAGCTGTTGGCGGCGACTGGCGAGGACGGCGCCGACGAGGCGGCCATGCAGGAGGCCCTCGTGCGCGCCGTCCTCGCCGCGGCCGCCCTGCAGCCCGAGGCCGAGCGCTCGCGGCTGATCACGTCCGTCGCCGGCGCCGCTCGTGGCTCGGAACGCCGCTACCTGCGTCAGGTCCTGACCACGGCGACGGCCGGTGACCCCGATGTGGAACGGCTTCCTTCGATCGGCAGGACGGCGTTGGGACAGTTCGTCTATCGGCCGGACCGGGAGAGGATCATGGCCGAGATCACGCGTCGCGCGCCGGGTTTCTCGGCCCCGTTCACCGTCCTCGTGCGCAACGGGAGCGGGGAGCTGGGCATCGGGGAGCTCGTCGTCGAGCGTCTGGCGACGCTCGACGTCGAGCTCCCCGAGACGGGGAACGCGGACTCGTTCGACTACCGCAAGACGCAGATCCTGGCGGGCGCCGAGGCGCTCCAGGTGGCCGGGGAGGTGCGTGCTATACTCGGTCGCGGCGTCGTCCTCGAGGGCGACGGGCTGGGGCCGACGACCGTCGTCGTCATCGTCGGCAAAGACCTGACGGCAAAGGACCTGCAGTAAGCGACGCACCGGATGCGCAGGCTCTGCGCGACCTGGCGCTCGAGATCGCCGGGTTCGCGGCGGGGAAGAAGGCCAAGGACGTCGTCGTCCTCGAGATGGCCGCCGCCGTCACCTACACCGACTACTTCGTCATCGCCACCGGCGCGACCACGCGTCAGACCAGGGCCATCGTCGACGAGATCCTGACGCGTCTGCGCCACCGTCTGCGGCCGGCGCGCATCGAGGGCGAGCGCGACGGCGACTGGATCCTGCTCGACTACCTCGACGTCGTCGTCCACGTGTTCACGCCGGCGGCGCGCGAGTTCTACCGCCTCGAGAACCTGTGGGGCGACGTGCCGCGCGTCCCGTTCGACGCCGGCGACTGACGCGGGGGCACGTCGCCCGTCCGAGACGTTGACCATCGGCGGTGGGGCCCGGTATCATACGAACGTATGTTCGTATCGCACCGGGCCATCCTCCACGTCGACATGGACGCCTTCTTCGCCTCGGTCGAGCAGGCGCGACGCCCCGAGCTGCGCGGCTTGCCCGTCATCGTCGGCGGGTCGCGTGGCGGTCGCGGCGTCGTCGCCACCTGCTCGTACGAGGCGCGCGCCTGCGGCGTGCGCACGGCCATGCCGATCGGCCAAGCCGAGCGGCTCTGCCCGCAGGGCGCGTTCCTGGCGCCCGACTTCACGGCCTACGGCGTTGTGCACGACCGCCTCGTCGATTTGCTGCGCAGCTTCACCGACCAGGTCGAGGTGGCGTCGATCGACGAGGCGTACCTCGACGTCACCGGCAGCCGCCGCCTGTTCGGCCCGCCGCGCGCGATCGCCCGCCGCATCCAGGAGCGGGTGTACGCCGAACACGGCCTCACCTGCTCGATCGGCATCGGGCCCACGAAGCTGCTTGCCAAGGTCGCCGCCAGTCTCGACAAACCGGCGGGTATCGGCGAGCTCGGCGAAGCCGACGTCGGCGGCCGCCTGCGCGAGTTGCCGGTCGGCGCCCTGCACGGCATCGGCCCGGTCACCGAGGAGCGTCTCGCCGCTCTCGGCCTCACCACCGTGGGCATGCTCCAGGACGTGCCGTTCGCCGTCCTTGCGGCGGCGTTCGGGCGCGGCGCGTACGGGTTGCGCCAGCTCGCCTTCGGGCGCAGTCTCGCGCCGGTCACCGCCCGCCGCCCGCTGCCCAAGTCGGTCGGCCGCGAGACCACGTTCGCTGTCGACACCAACGACCTCGAGGTGCTGCGCGCCGCTCTCCTCGGCCTCGCCGATCGCGCCGTGGCCGACCTGCGTCGCCACGGCCTCGCGGCGCGCAGCGTCGCCCTCAAACTTCGCTACAGCACCTTCCATACGGTGACGCGCCGCCGGACGCTGTCGCGCCCGGCGGCGACGACGGCCGCCATGTACCGAACGCTCCTCGGGCTGCTCGACGAGGTCGACGTCGGGGTGCGCTGGGTCAGGCTCGTCGGCGTGGACCTCGGCGACCTCAGCCACGACGCCTTCCAGCTCACCCTCGACGAGGGCTGGCGCGAGATCGCCCTGGGCGCGGCCGTCGACCAGGTGCGCGGCAAGTACGGCTTCAAGGCGCTGGGCCTGGCGGCGGCGCAGCTTGCGCCGCCTTGAGGCGCCGCGCCGCCGCGCGACGAAGCGCCGCTTCTGTCCCCGCCGCGGCGCCTCAGCCATGCTCCCTTTGCGGCGCCTCAAGGCGGCGACTCGGCGCCGTTCCCATGCGATCGCCCTGTGCTAGACTTCATCCTTCCGAACGACGCGAGCGGCCGCTCGCGCCCGCCTTGGTGCACCCCGCGGCTGAGACGAATCGAGGAGAACCCGGATGAACGACCCAGGCAAGGTCAGGAACGTCGCCCTCGTGGGACATCGCGGTACCGGCAAGACGTCGCTCTTCGAGGCGCTGTTGTACGAGGCCGGTGTCATCACGCGCCTGGGCAGCGTTGCCGAAGGCACGACGGTGTCAGACTGGGATGAGGACGAGAAGAAGCGCCAGCTCAGTCTCTCCGCTACCCTCGCCCACGTCGACCGCGCCGGACTCACCTTCGACCTCGTCGACACGCCTGGCGACCCCAGCTTCCTCGCCGACACGATCGCCGCGTTGCACGTGGTCGAGACGGCCGTCATGGTGGTCAACTCGGTGCTTGGGGTCGAGGTCCAGACGGAGCGCCTCTGGAAGCGCGCCGCCGACCGCGGCCTGGCGCGGATGTTCTTCTGCAACATGCTCGATCGCGAACGCGCCGATCTCGAAGCCGCCGTCAGTGCCTTGCAGGAGGCTTTCGGCCCCCAGGTCGTGGCCGCACACCTGCCGATCGGCAGGGAGCACGATCTGAAGGGGGTCGTCGACCTCCTGACCATGAAGGCCTTCGTGTACGAAAGCGGCAAGGCACAGGTCGCGGACATCCCGGCAGAGCTGGCCGACGAGGCCTCGGCGGCGCGCGACAAGCTGATCGATGCCATCGCCAGCACCGACGACGACCTCGCCGAGAAGTACCTGATGGAGGAGGAGATCACCGCCGACGAGCTCGCCCGCGCCTTCGCCGCGGCCGTCGCCGGCGGGCAGCTCTTCCCGGTGGCCTGCGGCTCGGCGACGCGCCAGATCGGGGTCGACCTCCTGTTCGGTCTGCTCGCCCTGACGCCGTCTCCGGCCGACGTGGCTCCGCCGGTCGCCGTCGGCCCGGACGGCGCCGAGGTGACGTTGGCCTGCGACCCGGCGAGGCCTGTCGCGGCGTTCGTCTTCAAGACTCTCGCCGATCCGTTCAGCGGACACGTGAACGTCTTTCGCGTCTTCCAGGGGACGGTCGCCAGCGACAGCCAGCTTGTGGTCGCACGCGACGGTCATAAGGAGCGCCTCGGGCAGTTGCTCAAGCCGATGGGCAAAGAGATGAAGCCGGTCGACAAGCTCGTCGCCGGCGACATCGGCGCCATCGCCAAACTCAAGGACGTCGTCACCGGCGATACCCTGTGCGCCGAGGGCAACGTGGTGAGCTTCCCGGCGATCGCGTTCCCGGCCCCGCTCATGAGCTTCGCCGTGACGGCGAAGAGCAAGGGCGAGGAAGACAAGGTCCTGGCGGCGCTCAAACGCCTCGCCGAAGAGGACCCCATGCTCGACGTCCATCGCGACCCGCAGACGGGCGAGATGATCATCGGTGGCATGAGTCAGGTCCATGTCGAAGTGACGGTCGAGCGCATGAAGCGGCGCTTCGGCACCGAAGTCGAGCTCAAACCGCCGCGGGTGCCGTACCGCGAGACCATCAAGGGTACGGCCAAGGCCGAGGGCAAGCACAAGAAGCAGACCGGCGGGCGCGGCCAGTTCGCCGACACCTGGCTCGAGGTGTCGCCGCGGCCGCGCGGCGAAGGGTTCGAGTTCGTCGACAAGATCGTCGGCGGCGCCATCCCGCGCAACTTCATCCCGGCCGTCGAGAAGGGCGTGCGGGCGGCGATGACCGAGGGCATCCTCGCCGGCTACCCCGTGGTCGACGTCGAGGTCAAGCTCTACGACGGCAAGCATCACCCCGTCGACTCGAGCGACATGGCCTTCCAGATCGCCGGCTCCGTCGGCTTCAAGGCCGCGGTCGAGAAGGCCCAGCCGGTCCTCCTCGAGCCCATCATGAACGTCGAGATCACGGTCCCCGAAGAGAGCGTGGGCGACATCATCGGCGACCTCAACTCACGCCGCGGCCGCGTGCTCGGCACGACGCCGCGTGGTCACACGAACGTCATCACCGCCGAGGTGCCGCTGGCTGAGATGCTCAGCTACGCGCCCGACCTCACGTCGATGACGGGCGGGCGCGGCGACTACACGATGGAGTTCCTGCGTTACGAAGAGGTGCCCGCGCACCTCACACCGAAGGTCGTCGCCGAGGCGAAGAAGGAGCGCGAGGAGGCGCAGAAGAACTGACGCTCCGGGCGTCGCCGCGGCGATACGTTTTTCCCGCACGACGGGCGGTTCCGGCAGGGTCGGAACGGTGGCGGTCCGTACCGTACTGACGGTACAATCGAGGTGTGGCAACAAGTGGAGGTTCCCGTGTCTGACATCGGTACAATGCGGGTCAAGAGCGGCCTTGCCGACATGCTCAAGGGCGGCGTGATCATGGACGTCACGAGCGCCGAACAGGCGAAGATCGCGGAGGACGCGGGCGCCTGCGCGGTCATGGCGTTGGAGCGCGTGCCGGCCGACATCCGTGCCCAGGGCGGTGTGGCGCGCATGGCCGACCCGACCAAGATCCGCGAGATCCAGAAGTCGGTCTCCATCCCCGTCATGGCAAAGGCCCGCATCGGGCATTTCGTCGAGGCGCAGATCCTCGAGGCCCTCGAGGTCGACTACATCGACGAGAGCGAGGTCCTCACCCCCGCGGACGAGTCCAACCACATCAACAAGTGGAAGTTCACGGTCCCGTTCGTGTGCGGGGCGGTGAACCTCGGCGAGGCGCTGCGGCGCATCAGCGAGGGCGCGGCGATGATCCGCACCAAGGGCGAAGCCGGTACAGGCGACGTCGTCGAGGCGGTCCGCCACATGCGCACCATCATGGGCGAGATCCACCACCTGCAGACCCTCGACGAGGACGAGCTGTTCATGGCCGCCAAGACGCTCGCGGCGCCGTACGAGCTCGTGAGCTGGGTGGCCGAGAACGGCAAGCTCCCCGTGGTCAACTTCTCGGCCGGGGGCATCGCGACGCCGGCCGACGCGGCGCTCATGATGCAGCTCGGCGCCGAAGGCGTCTTCGTGGGTTCCGGCATCTTCAAGAGCGAAGACCCGCAGAGCCGCGCTAACGCGATCGTCAACGCCGCGACCAACTACCGCGACGCGAAGGTCCTCGCGGAGGTGTCGATGGGGCTCGGCGAACCGATGGCCGGCACCGACGCGGCGCGCATGCCTGCCGAGGCGAAGATCCAGCATCGCGGCTGGTGAGCGCGCCGCCGCGGTGAGCGTCCCGCGTAGCACACGGCGGCCGGACTCGATCCTCTCGCCCGAGTCGCGACCCGAGCCGACAGGCCCGGGGGTCGGCCTCACGGTCGGTGTCCTCGCCCTCCAGGGCGACTTCCGCGAGCACCGTACGATGCTCGAACGCCTGGGGTGCGCGGCGCGCGAGGTGCGCCGTCCGCGCGAGCTGGACGGCCTCGCCGGTCTCGTCATCCCGGGCGGCGAGAGCACCACGATCCACAAGCTCATGGAGGCGCACGGGCTGAGCGCTCCGATCCGGGCGTTCCACGCCCGCGGAGGAGCGGTCTTCGGCACGTGCGCCGGACTCATCACCGTAGCCCGCGAGACGGTCGAGGGCCACCCGCCGACGCTCGGCCTCATGGACATCGTCGCCCGCCGCAACGCCTTCGGGCGCCAGGTCGCCAGTTTCGAGGCGGACCTGGCGATCGCAGGCGTCTCCGGCGGGCCCGTGCGCGCGGTCTTCATCCGTGCGCCGTGGATCGAACGCGCCGGCCCCGCCGTCGAAGTGCTGGCGCGTCACGACGGTCACATCGTCGCTGCGCGTCAGGGGCGCGTCCTCGTGACCGCGTTCCATCCGGAGCTCACCGACGACACGCGCGTGCACGAGTCGTTCATCGCGATGATGGGCGGCGGCGCGGCACGCACGGCGGCGACGGCCGGCGTCTGCGGCGCAGTCGCCCCGGAGCCGCCCAGGGCGCGCCGCGCCCAGCCCGCCGCGATCCGCAACCGCTAGAGAAGGGGGTCCTGGTGTCCGGGCACTCCAAGTGGGCGACCATCAAGCACAAGAAGGGCAAGACCGACGCCAGGCGCGGCAAGCTGTTCAGCAAACTGTCGCGAGCGATCACCGTGGCCGCCCGCGAGGGCGGCGCCGACCCCGGCACCAACCTGGCCCTGGCCAACGCGATCGAGAAGGCCAGGGCCGAGTCGATGCCGAAAGAGAACATCGAACGCGCCATCCAGCGTGGCGGGGGCGGCGGCGACGCCGACCAGTATGAGAGCATCGTCTACGAGGGTTACGGGCCAGCCGGCGTCGCGATCATGGTGGAGGTCCTCACCGACAACCGGAACCGCTCCGCCGCCGAGGTACGCAACATCTTCAGCAAGCATGGAGGCACATTGGCCCAGCCCGGCGCCGTGGCCTGGGGCTTCGAGCGGCGCGGTTCGATCGTGGTCGACGGGACGAAGTACGACGAGGACACCGTCATGGCCGCCGCTATCGAGGCCGGCGCCGACGACGTCGTCCAGGACGGCGCCGAGTTCGAGGTGCTCACGCAACCGTCCGAGTTCGCTGCCGTGCGCGATGCGCTGCAGGCGGCGGGCATCCAGCTCGAGCAGGCCGAGCTCACGATGGTGCCGAAGAACACCGTGAAACTCGACGAGGACGACGCCCGCAAGACCATGAGGATCATCGATGCGCTCGAAGACTCGGATGACGTCCAGGAGGTCTACGCGAACTTCGACATCCCCGAGGAGGTCCTCGAGGCGATCGCCGGCTGAGGCCGACGTCGCGGACGGGGGCGGGGGCGACGGTGATCGTGCTGGGCATCGACCCGGGCACCGCCAGCACAGGCTGGGGCGTGGTCGAGTACGAGGGGAACCGGTTACGCTCCCGCGGCCATGGATGCATCGTCACGTCGGCGAAAGACCCCAGTCCCGTGCGCCTGCGTCGCATCTACGACGAGGCGCGCTCCCTGCTGCGACGCTTCCACCCGGACGTGGTGGCGATCGAGGAGTTGTTCGTCAACGTGAACGTCAAGACCGCACTCGCTGTGGGGCAGGCGCGCGGTGTCCTCATCCTCGCGGTCGCCGATCTCGCTCAGCCGCCTTTCGAGTACTCGCCCCTGCAGATCAAGATGTCGGTCACGGGGTATGGTCGGGCGACCAAGCTCCAGGTCCAGGAGATGACCAAGGTCTTGCTCGGACTCGACCGTATCCCGCAGCCCGACCACGCCGCCGACGCGCTCGCCGTCGCTATCTGTCACGCCCACAACCACGCCGGCGCGATGTTGGCTGCCTCAAAGGACGGAGTGAAGCAGTGATCGCCCCCGTCACGGACCGGGTGAAGTCGTGATCGCCTCCGTCAAGGGCGCGGTGTTGTCGGCCGACGCGGAACGCGCCGTGATCGCCGTCGGCGGGCTGGGCCTCGAGCTGCTCGCCGCAGGGCCGACGCTCTCGGCCCTGTCGCGCCAGGTCGGCGAGGAGGTCCAGCTCCACACGTACCTGCACGTGCGCGAGGACGCTCTGCAACTGTTCGGGTTTCGCAGCGCCCGCGAGCGCGCTTTCTTCCTCGCTCTCATCGGGGTGAGCGGAGTGGGGCCCAAGGTCGCGCTCGCCGTCCTCTCGGGGTACCCGGTGACGGAGCTCGAGAGGGCGATCGCCTTCGAGGACGTGAAGAAGTTCGAGTCCATCCCCGGCATCGGCAAACGCCTCGCCCAGCGGCTCGTCGTGGAGCTCAAGGACAGGGTGGGGGCGCCCGGCGTGGGCGCGCCGGCCGGCGACGGCTTCGCCGGCGCGCCCACGCCGGGCGCCGACATCGTCCTCGAGGCGCGGTCGGCGTTGCAGAACCTCGGTCTCACGCTGCGCGAGGCAGAAGAGGCGCTGCGCGGCGCGCCCGAGGGCGCGGACCTTCAGGCGCTCCTGCAGCATGCGCTCTCGCGCGCGAGGCCGTCGTGAGCACCCGTCGGGACAGGATCGGCGACCCGGTCGAGCGTCCGGAGGAACGCGACGTCGAGGTCTCGCTACGACCCAGACGCTTCGCCGACTTCGTCGGCCAGCGCGCCGCCAAGGAGCAGCTCGAGATCTTCGTCGCCGCGGCCAGGAACCGCGGCGACACGCTCGACCATGTGTTGCTCGCCGGACCGCCCGGTCTGGGCAAGACGACGCTCGCCGGCATCATCGCCATCGAGCTCGGCGTGAACGTCCACACGACCTCCGGGCCGGCGCTCGAGCGCAAGGTCGACGTCGCCGGGCTGCTCACCAACCTGCAGCGCGGCGACGTCCTGTTCGTCGACGAGATCCATCGTCTCAATGCCGCGGTGGAGGAGGTCCTCTACCCGGCCATGGAGGACTTCGAGATCGACATCATGATCGGCGAGGGACCGGCGGCTCGCAGCATCCGCATGCAGGTGCCGCCGTTCACGCTCATCGGGGCGACGACGCGCACCGGTCTGCTGACGACGCCGTTGCGCGACCGCTTCGGTGTCTGGCAACGCCTTGAGTACTACGACGTCGACGAGCTCACGGCGATCGTGCATCGCTCGGCCGGCATCCTCAGCCTCGAGATCGACGACGCCTCGGCGGGCGAGATCGCGAGTCGCGCCCGCGGAACGCCGCGCGTGGCCAACCGTCTGCTGCGCCGCGTGCGCGACTATGCCGAGGTACGCCACGAGGGCCGCATCGAGCACGACATCTGTCTCGCCGCCCTCGACCTCTTCCAGGTCGACGGCGAGGGCCTCGACAAGCTCGACCGCGACATCCTCTGTGCGATCGCGCAGAAGTTCGACGGTGGTCCGGTGGGTCTCGACACGCTCGCCGTCGCCCTCGGCGAAGAGGCCGACACCCTGCAGGACGTCTACGAGCCGTACCTCATCATGCAGGGCTTCCTCAAACGCACGCCACGGGGCCGCGTGCTCACGCGCAGCGGCTTCGTGCACTGTGGCCTCAGACCGCCGGCGCAGGCCGGGACGCTGTTCGACGAGAGCTGAACCCCGGCGGCGTCGCCGGCCGACGGGGGCGCCGCAAGAAGGCCTGCGGGCAGTCGCTATACTCGGACCATGGACGACCTCTTCCTCCACGCCTGCTGCGGCCCCTGCGCCACCGTCGCCGTGCCCGCCTGGCGGGCCGAGGGTCTCGAGCCGCGGCTGTGGTTCTGGAACCCCAACATCCAGCCGGCGGTCGAGCATGAGCGCCGCCGTCAGAGCCTCCTGCGCTTCGCGGCCGCCGAGGAGCTCGCGGTGGTCGGCGCCGCTCCCGCGGCGGCGGACGACGCCGCAGGGTGCGCGGACGAGCGCGCCGCCCCGGTGCGGGTGGGCTTCGCGACCGAGGCCGCGAGCGACGGCGGCTCCGCCGGCGGCTCCGCGTGGCGCGCCTGGGCGGCGTCGCTGTCGGCGACGCCGCCGGAGGCGCGCTGCGCCGCGTGCCTGCGCCTGCGGATGGCCGATGCGGCGGCGGCCGCCGTGCGGGCGGGAGCGGCGCGCTTCTCGACGACGCTCAGCGTGAGTCCCTACCAGCGCCACGACCTGATCCGCCTCGCGGGGCGGGAGGCCGCCGAACTGCAGGGGGTCGAGTTCATCTACGTGGACCTGCGTCCCCGCTTCCGCGAGAGCTACGCCGAGAGCCGGCGGCTGGGTCTGTACCGACAGGTCTACTGCGGCTGTGCGGCGAGCAAGTGGGAGGCGTGGCACCAACGCCGGGCGAGGAGGTCGACACGGTGAGCGCCGGCGACCTCACGCTGGACGACCTCGACTTCGAGCTTCCTCGCGAGCTGGTCGCACAGCATCCCGTCGAGCCTCGTGATGCCGCGCGCCTTCTGGTCGTGCCGCGGTACGGCGACGACGACCACGGTGTCACCCGGGCCGTCGGCGGCAGCGGCGGCTTGGACGACATCCCCCAGGTCGCCGCCGACGGCGGTCTGCGCGACGCGCGCTTCCGCGACCTCCCCGTCCTGTTGCGCCGCGGCGACGTGCTCGTGCGCAACGACACGCGGGTCTTCCCGGCGCGAGCCTTCTTCCGCCGCGCGACCGGCGGCCGAATCGAGGTCCTCTTCCTGGAGCGGTCGGCGTCCGCCGGCGGCGACGAACGATGGGAGGCGCTGGTGCGCGGGCGCCCGCGCCCCGGGGAGACGCTGCGCGCCGAACGCGCCCCAGACTGGTCGCTGCGCTGCGTCGAGGCGCTCGGCGACGGGCGGTGGGTGCTCGCCGATGAGGGTCCTCGGCCCGTCCTCGCCCGGCTCACCGACGTGGGGGAGACGCCGCTGCCGCCCTACATCCGCGCCCGCCTCGCCGACGGCGGACGCTACCAGACGACATACGCCCGGACGGTGGGATCGGCGGCGGCGCCCACCGCGGGTCTGCACTTCACGCCGGCCGTCGACGCGGCGCTGACCACGGCCGGCGTGGCCATCGAGACGATCACGCTGCACATCGGCCTCGGGACCTTCCGTCCGTTGCACGAGCGGCGGCTCGACGACAACCGCCTCCACGCCGAGCGCTTCTTCGTCGACGGCGCCGCCTGGCGGCGCATCGCCGCGGCGCGGGCCGCCGGGCGGCGCGTGGTCGCTGTAGGGACGACCACCGTGCGCACGCTCGAGCACCTCGCTCTGGCCGCGGCGCGCGGCGAGATCGACCCGGACGCGCCGGCGATCGTAGGCGAGACCGACCTGTTCATCGTCCCGGGCTTCCGCTTCCGCGTCGTCGACGGGCTGCTCACGAACTTCCATCTGCCGCGTTCCAGCCTGCTCGCCCTGGTCATTGCGTTCGCGGGCATCGCGACGACGCGGGCCGCGTACCGCCATGCGGTGGCGCTGGGCTACCGGTTCTACAGTTTTGGCGACGCCATGTTGGTGTTGCCGTGACGGGGGGCGCGGGCGCGGCGTCGCGCGCGCCGGCGATGCGCGCCGAGGGGTTCTCGTTCACGGTCGAGGCGCGCGACGGCCGCGCCCGCGCCGGACGCCTCGTGACCCCGCACGGCGAGGTCGAGACGCCCTGCTTCATGCCGGTCGGCACCAAGGCGACGGTGAAGGGCGTGCCGCCGCGTGACTTGGTCGCGATCGGGGCGCGCATCGTGCTCGCCAACGCCTACCATCTGTACTTCCGCCCCGGCGTCGAGGTCGTCGCCGCCCACGGCGGGCTGCACGGGTTCATGGGCTGGGACGGTCCGTTGCTGACCGACTCGGGCGGCTTCCAGGTCTTCAGCCTCGCGGGGACCCGGGTGCTGCGCGACGACGGGGTCGAGTTCACCTCCGTGTACGACGGGTCGCGGCATGTCTTCACCCCGGAGCTCGCGATTCGCGTGCAGGAGGGCCTTGGGGCCGACATCGTCATGTGCTTCGACGAGTGCGCGCCCGGTACGGCGACGCATGAGGAGCTCGTCGCCGCCGTGGCGCGCACCACGCGCTGGGCGGCGGCCTGCAAGGCCGCCCAGACGCGCCGTGACCAGATGCTCATCGGCATCGTGCAGGGCGGGGTGGACGAGGACCTTCGCCGCCGCTCGGCCGCCGAGCTTCTCTCGGTCGGCTTCGACGCCTACGCCGTCGGCGGCCTCTCGGTCGGCGAACGCGGTCCCGACATGCTCGCCACCGTAGGACTCATGGACGAGGTCCTGCCGGCCGACCGTCTGCGCTACTTCATGGGCATCGGCGACCCACGCGGCATCCTCGACGTGATCGCCCGCGGCATCGACGTGTTCGACTGCGTGTTGCCCACGCGCATGGCGCGCACCGGCACGGCCCTGACCCGCTTCGGCCGCCTGAACCTCCGCAATGCGCGCTTTGCCGAAGACCGTCGTCCCATCGACGAGACGTGCGACTGCCCTGCCTGCACGACCTTCACGCGCGCCTACCTGCGACACCTCGTGATGCAGAGGGAGATCCTCGCCGCGGAGCTCCTGAGTCTCCACAACCTCCGTGTTCTGATAGCATTGGCCGCCGAGGCGCGGGCGGCGATCGCCGCCGGACGCCTGGAAGAGTTCGTCGCCGAGAGCGAGACGCAGACTCCTACAGGAGAGTGAACGTGGCTGGCACCGGGATGCTCATCATCTATATCCTGATCTTCTTCGGGATCTTCTACTTCCTCGCCGTGCGCCCGCAGCGCAAGCAGCGCCAGGCGCATCAAGAGATGGTGGCGATGCTCAAGAAGGGCGACGAGGTCGTCACCATCGGCGGCATGTTCGGCGTGATCCGCCGCATCGGCGACGACTGGGTCGAGATGGACGTCTCCAAGGGCACTCGCGTCCGCTTCCTCAAGCGCGCGATCTCGCAGATCGTGAGCGAGGAAGAGGAAGAGGAAGAGGAGTACGAGGAGGAGTTCGCGGCGGACGACGAGATCGACGCCGTCGACGAGATCGAGGCGGCCGACGAGGAGGCGCTCGACGAAGCGACCGACCCCGGGGACGAGGCCGACGTCACGCAGGAGGCGGCGAGCGGCTCCAAGAAGCCGGCCTGAGCCTCGCGCGGGCCGATCCTGAGATCCAGGCACGGCGGCGCCCTGCAGAGACAGCAGGGTCTCGCCGTGCAGGGATTCCAGCCTGCGCCACGAACAGCCTCGTGACGTGGTGTCGAACGAGGAGCGAGTCCCCATGGCGCATGTCCTGGCCTTCGCCAACCAGAAGGGGGGAGTGGCGAAGACGACTTCGACGGTGAACCTCGGCGCCGCCCTGCGCGAGCGGGGTCTTACCGTACTCGCCGTCGACATGGACCCCCAGGGCAACCTGACGATGAGTCAGGGCATCGACACCGAGGACCTCGGGAAGAGCATGTACGACGTCCTCGTCCACCGCGTGCCGATCACCGAGGTCGTCTACGAGCGCGAGTTCGACGTCGCCGCGTCGACCATCGACCTGGCCGGCGCCGAGATGGCGCTGTCGTCGATGATCGGCCGCGAGCGCGCCCTTCAGCGCGCCCTCGCCGAGGTGCGCGACCAGTACGACTACATCCTCATCGACACGCCGCCGTCGCTCGGCCTGCTGACCATCAACGCGCTCACCGCCGCCGAGGGCGTCATCGTCCCGGTGCAGTGCGAGTACCTCTCGCTGCGTGGCCTCCTGCAGCTCGAACGGACGCTCGACATGATCCGCGAGAACCTCAACCCGGACGTCAAGATCAAGGGCATCCTGCCGACGCTGTACGACGCCCGCACCAAGCACGGCCAGGAATCCATCGAGGTCCTGCGCGAGAATTTCGGTAAGCTTGTGTTCGACACCGTGGTCCGGAAGACCATCAAGTTCGCCGAGGCGCCGGTCATCGGGAGTTCGGTGCTCAAGTACGACCCGCAGGGGAGGGGAGCCGAGGCGTACCGTGCGCTTGCGCGGGAGGTGCTGAATGGTCGATCGTCCTAGCATGAAGGATGGGTTGAGCGAGCTCTTCCGGCGCACGGACGGCGGTCCGCCTCCCGGCGATTATGCGGGCCTCGAGGCGCCGGTGAAGGGCCGGCCGTACGTGACGACCATCAAGGTCGTCGGCGTCGGCGGGGCGGGGACGAACGCCGTCAACCGCATGGTCGACTCCGGCGTCAAGGGTGTCGAGTTCATCGCCGTCAACACTGACGTCCAGCAGCTCGACGTCTGCGACGCCGACGTCAAGATCCACATCGGCCAGGAGATCACCCACGGTCTCGGCGGCGGCGCCGACCCGGAGGTGGGACGCGAGGCCATGGAAGCGTCACGCGACCAGCTCAAGGCGGCGTTGCGCGGCGCCGATCTGGTGTTCGTGACCGCCGGCGAAGGCGGCGGCACGGGCACCGGCGGGGCGCCGGTGATCGCCGCCGTGGCGCGTGAGTTGGGCGCCGTCACCATCGCCATCGTGACCAAACCGTTCCACTTCGAGGGCAACCGCCGCATGCGACAGGCCGAGGAGGGTATCGGCAAGCTGCGCGGCGTGGCCGACACGGTCATCGCCATCCCCAACGATCGTCTCGTCGAGGTGGTGGAGCGCACGACGAGCGTCGTCGAGGCGTTCCGTCACGCCGACGACATCCTCCGCCAAGGCGTGCAGGGGATCTCGGACCTCATCACCGTGCCGGGGCTCATCAACCTCGACTTCGCCGACGTGCGGACGATCGTCAAGGACGCCGGCACGGCGCTGCTCGGCGTGGGCGTCGGGAGCGGCGAGAACCGCGCCCAGGTCGCCGCCGAGATGGCCATTCACTCGCCGTTGCTCGAGACGTCGATCGAGGGTGCGCGTGGCATCCTGCTCAACATCACGGGCGGCGGCGACCTCACCCTCTTCGAGGTCAACGAGACGGCCGGGACGATCGCCGCGGCGGCGCACGACGACGCCAACATCATCTTCGGCGCCGTGCTCGACGAGCGCCTCGAGGGCAAGATCGCCGTGACGGTCGTGGCGACCGGGTTCGGCGAGCAGGTCGCCGGTGGCCCGTCTCGCGGCGGCGAAGAGCCTGGTGACCGCGTCCGACGCGAGCCGTCCACGCGGTTCGGCGAGCCGCCCACGGGCGACTTCGAGATCCCGTCCTTCATCCACCAGCCGAAGGAGTAGAGGGCGGCATGGCACGGGGCGGGGCGACGGCGCCGCGGCCGGACGCCGGTCGCCGCAGGTGGACCGGCGAGTCCGGTGCCGAACGTCCCGGGTCCCCGGGCACCGCCGCCCCGGGCGTCGACCTCGATCTCGACCTCGACGTCTTCGACGGGCCCTTCGACCTGCTCGTCACTCTTATCCTGCGCGACGAGATCGACATCTGGGAGGTGCGCGTCTCGGGCATCATCGCCGAGTACGTCGTACGCCTCGCCGACAGCGGCGAGTTCGACCTCGACGCGACCTCCCAGTTCGTCGTGCTCGTCGCCGCGCTGCTCGAGATGAAGTCACGCCTTCTGCTGGAGGACGAGAGCGCGGTCGAGCTCGACGAGCTCGACCCGGACGAAGCGGCGCGGCAGCTCGTCGAGCGTCTCGTGCGCTACGGGCAGTTCCGCAACGCCGCCGCCATGATGGGCGAGCGTTGGGAGGTCCACGCCGGCCGCCTGTACCGCAACGCGCCGCCGCCGGCGGCGCTGCTGCGCCGGCCCGTACCGCAGGCGCGGTTCGCGCCTGCGGTCTTGGCCGGCGCCCTGGCGCCGCTCCTGCGCGACCCCCCGCAGCCCGACACGAGTCATCTGGCCGATCTCGCCGTCTCGCTGGTCCGCGAGCTGCGTCGCTTGCGGGAGGTGCTTGGCCGGGAGGGCCGCTTCACGTTCAGCGCCGTCGCCCCCAAGGGTCGCCTCGAGCGTGCCATGACGTTCTTCGCCCTGCTCGAGCTCCACGCCGGCGGCGAGGCGCGACTGCGCCAGAGGCAGCACTTCGGCGAGATCGAGGTCACGCGCGTCCCGGAGCCCGCGGTCGCCGGCTGAGCGCCGCGCCGCGGGGATGACGTCCCGCGGGCCGCTGGAGTAGCATGCCTGGGTCACCACACGACGTGTCCATGGACGATCTCGCACGACGACTCGAAGCCCTGCTGTTCATCTCTCCGCGCCCGCTGGCCGTGGAGGACCTCGCCGCTGCCTGTGAGGCGACCGCGACGGATGTCGACCCGGCTCTCGCCGGGCTCGTCGCCGAGTATGCGGCCGGTCGCCACGGCATCGTCGTGACGGAGGTCGGCGGCGGCTTCACGTTCGCGGTCGCCGACGACTGCGCCGAGACCGTCCGCCGCCACAGTGGGCTCGAGCGGCCCGACGACCTCAGCCCGGCGTTGCTTGAGACGCTGAGCGTCGTCGCGTATCTCGAGCCCGTGACGAGGGCGGACGTCGCCGAGGTCCGCGGCGTGTCGTCGGAGTGGGCCCTCGCGGGACTCGAGGAGCGCGGCCTCATCGAGGAGCGTGGTCGGGCGGCCACGCCGGGGGCGCCGATCCTCTACGGCACCACCGACCGCTTCCTCAAGCTGTTCGGGCTGCGCTCGCGAGACGAACTGCCGCCGCTGGACGAGTTCGCCCTCGAGGCGGGCGAGGTCGAAGAGATCCGCGCCCGCCTCATGGCCAACGCCGCGCGGAGGCGGACGTGAGTCGCGAGCCCATGAACCTCGTGACGTTCCTCGCCCGCGCTGGCGTGGGGTCGCGGCGGTCTTGCGACGAGCTTGTGCGCAGCGGCGCCGTGACCGTGAACGGCGAGACCGTGACGTTCCCGCGTCAGAAGGTCGCGGAGGGCGACACCGTCGCCGTGAACGGCGACCCGGTCGCCCTCCGCGACGTCCGCTACGTGCTCGTCAACAAGCCGCGGGGCGTGGCGAGCACGCGCAGCGACCCGCACGCCGAACGCGTGATCGTCGACCTCGTGCCGGACGGGCGGACGCTGTTCCCCGTCGGCCGCCTCGACGTCGACACGACAGGGCTGATCGTGCTGACGAACGACGGGGTGCTCGCCAACCGGCTCATGCATCCCCGCTACGGGGTCCCGAAGACGTACCGGGTGCGCGTGCACGGCAAGGTCACGCGGCGGGCCCTGGCGAGCCTTCGCGAGGGCGTCGTGCTCGAGGACGGCGTCACAGCTCCGGCGGATGTGGAGCTGCGCAAGCAGAGCGCGAAGACGGCGCTGCTCGACGTGACGATCCACGAGGGCCGCAAGCGGCAGGTGCGGCGCATGTTCGAGGCCCTCGGCCTCCCGGTCGAAGAGCTTCACCGCCGCCGGTACGGGCCGCTGTCGGACAAGGGCCTTGCGGTCGGCGAACACCGCGGACTCTCGACGGACGAGGTCGACGCCCTGCGCCGCGCCGGGGAGGACGCCGACCGGGCGATGGCCGCCGAAGTGGAGGGCGACCCGCTGCCGCTCGCCGCGACGGACGCTGCCGGCGGACCGTCCGGCGCGTCAGGCGACGGGGCCGCCTGAGCCCAGACCGCGGGCGCCGGCCGGGCCCCGCCGGGTCCCGGTGTATACTCTCTCCTCCCACGACGAAGCGATGACGATGCCGCATGACACGCCTCCGCGCCTGCGCGCCCTGCGCGGGGCCACCACGGTCGAGACCGATACCAGCGAGGCTATCCTCGAGCGGACGGCCGAGCTCGTCCGACGCCTGCTCGAGCGCAACGAGCTGCCGGTGGACGACGTCGTGAGCGTCCTGTTCTCGGCGACGCCGGATCTCACGGCCGACTTCCCGGCCGTCGCCGCACGGAGCGTCGGCCTCTCGTCCACGCCGCTCCTGTGCTGCCAGGAGATCGCCGTCGCGGGAGCGGTCGAGCGTTGTGTACGCGTCCTCATGCACTGCTACCTGGGTGAGGCTCGCACCCCGCATCACGTGTACCTCCACGGTGCGCGCCGGCTCCGCCTCGACCTCCCGGAATGAGCCGATGAGGTTCATCCGCGAGCTCGACCAGATGATCGCCTACGAGCCGGGCCAGCCGCTCGAGCTCGTCATGCGCCGGTTCGGCCTCAGCGAGGTCGTCAAGCTGGCCTCGAACGAGCTCCCCGTCCCGCCGTTCCCCGAGGTGCAAGAGGCCATCATCGCCGCGATCGACGGCCTGAACCGGTACCCGGACGGACACTGCACCGACCTGCGTGCCGCCATCGCGGCCCACTATGGGCGTGACGGGGAGGAGGTCGTCATCGGCAACGGCTCCTGCGAACTCCTCATGCTCATCGGCGACGCCGTGCTCGAGCGCGGCGATGAGCTCGTCTTCGCCGCCCCGTCGTTCACGGTGTACGAAGACATCAGCCGCCGCCACGGCGCCGCTGCGGTCAGGGTCCCGACGGTCGACTTCGTCCACGATCTCGACGCGATGGCCGACGCTGTGACGGCGCGCACGAAGTTGCTCATCGTGTGCAACCCGAACAATCCGACCGGGACGTACGTCCCCGTGGCAGACGTTCAGGAGCTCGTCGACCGTGTGCCGGACGACGTCCTCGTTATCATCGACGAGGCGTACAACGAGTTCGTCTCTGCGCCCGACGCGCAAGACAGCCTCGAATTGCAGACGACCCACGAGAACGTGGTCGTGTTGCGGACGTTCTCGAAGATCTACGGTCTCTGCGGCCTCCGCGTGGGATACGGCCTGGGTGCGCCGGCGCTCAAGGAGGCCCTGGACAAGCTCCGTCAACCCTTCAACGTGAACCGGTTGGCGCAGGTCGCGGCGATCGAAGCCCTTAAGCACCAGGACAAGGTCCGGGCGCGCGCCGCGGCGAACGCCGAGGTGCGCGCCTACATGGCGGCGCGCCTTGCCGCCCGGGGCCGGGCGACCGTGCCCAGCGAGGCCAACTTCATGCTCGTCGACGTGCGTGGACTGAGTGTGCCGCCGGAGCAGGTGTTCGAGGCCCTCCTCGCGAAGGGCGTGATCGTCCGCGACGGGCATGCGCTCGGCTGTCCGGGATGGGCGCGGGTGAGCGTCGGCACGCGAGCCGAGACGGACTTCTTCCTCGCGAAGTTGGCCGAGCTGGAGCCCGGCGCAGGACCTTTGAGCGAAGGGAGGAGAAGCTGAGCATGGTGGTCATCATGCAGGAGGGGGCGACCGCCGAGCAGGTCGCCCAGGTCGTCGCGCGCGTCGAAGAGGCAGGCGCCTCGGCGCATGTCTCGTCCGGCGAGCGCGTGACGGTGATCGGCGTCATCGGCGACCGTGAGGACCTCACCGCGCTGCCGCTCGAGGCGATGCCCGGGGTGGAACGGGTGGTCGCCGTCCTCAAGCCGTACAAGCTCGTCAGCCGCGAGTTCCACCCGGCGGACACGGTGATCGACGTGCGCGGGAAGATGATCGGCGGCGGGCGGTTCGCGCTGATCGCCGGACCCTGCTCGGTCGAGACCGAGGAGCAGGTCATGGAATCGGCGCGCGCCGTCAAGGCGGCCGGCGGGCACATGCTGCGCGGCGGCGCCTTCAAGCCCCGCACCTCGCCGTACGCCTTCCAGGGTCTCGGCGAGGAGGGCCTCAAGATGCTCGCCGCCGCGCGCGACGAGACGGGACTGCCGATCGTCACCGAGATCATGGACCCGCGCGACCTGGACGTGGTCTGCCGCTACACCGACGTCCTCCAGATCGGGGCCCGGAACATGCAGAACTTCCTGCTGCTCGCCGAGGTCGGCCGACTCGACAAGCCGGTGCTGCTCAAACGCGGCCTCTCGGCGACGATCGAGGAGTGGCTGATGGCGGCCGAGTACGTCGTGAAGGGCGGCAACGAACAGGTGATCCTCTGCGAGCGTGGCATCCGCACCTTCGAGACGGCGACCCGCAACACGCTCGACCTCAGCGCCGTAGCGGCGGCGAAGCTCGCCAGCCATCTGCCCGTGGTCGTCGACCCCAGCCACGCGACGGGGCGTCGCGACCTCGTCCTCCCGTTGTCGCTGGCGGCCGTCGCGGCGGGCGCCGATGGCCTGATCGTCGAGACCCACCCCAACCCTGCGCACGCCCTGAGCGACGGCCCGCAGTCGATCCCGACGGCCGCGTTCGGCGAGTACGCGGCCCGCGTGCTCGAGCTTGCGCGTTGGGCCGGCCGGAGCGTGGCCTAGACGCCATGGCCGGCGAGAGCCTCAAGGGCGGGACGCTGGCCGTCGTCGGCGTCGGCCTCATGGGCGGGTCGCTGGGGCTGGCCGCGCGTGGCGCCGGCGTGGCCGAGGTGCTCGGCGTGAGCCGCAGCCGCGAGACGCTCGACCTCGCGCTCGCGCGCGGCGCGATCACGGCGGCCTGTGAAAGCGTGACAGACGCCGCCGCCGCCGCCGACCTGGTCGTCGTGGCCACGCCCGTGCAGCGCGTGGTCGACGACGTCAAGGCGGCGCTCCGCGCTTCCGGCCCCGAGACGATCGTCACTGACGTGGGAAGCACGAAGGGCCCGCTGATGCGCGCCCTGACGCCGAAGGAGCAGGCGCGCTGTATCGGTGGGCACCCCCTCTGCGGGTCGGAGGCGGCCGGCGTCGCCAACGCCCGTCACTCCCTCTATGAGGGGGCGATCTACTTCCTGACCCCGGGAGCGCACGTCGACGCCGACGCCTACCGGCGTCTGTCGGCCTTCGTGACCGAGCTCGGCGCGCGTCCCGTGGCCATCGACCCCGAGGAGCACGACCGCCTCATGGCTGTCGTCAGCCATCTCCCGCACGTGCTCGCCAACATCCTCATGACCCAGGCCGGACGGCATGCCGGGACACGTGACGCGCTGCTCTCCGCCGGGCCGAGCTTTCGCGACGTCACGCGCATCGCCGGGAGCAACCGGCGCGTCTGGACCGACATCTTCCTCGACAACCGGGCGGCGCTTCTCGCCGAGCTGGCGACGTTCCAGGAGGGGCTGCAGAAGGTTGTGGAGGCGCTCGCCGCCGGCGACGCCGAGCAGCTCGGCGAGACCATCGCCGCCGCCGCCGCCCACCGCGAGCGCATGCTGGCCGAGGAGAGCCTTCCGCCTGCCGAGTTGTACCGGGTGGTCGTGACCATCTCCGACCGGCCTGGCGCGCTCAAGGAGATCATGGTCGCCCTCGGCGACGCCAACATCAACATCGAGGACATCGCGTTCCACCACATGAGCGCCGAGCTCGGCGGTACGTTGACGGTGTACGTCCTTGGTGAGGAGGCCTGCCGTCGCGCCGGCCACCTCCTGGCCGGTCTCGGCTACGAGACGATGACCGGGCCGGCGGTCGAGTGAACGAGCTCGGGCAGGCGGACGGCGGGCGGCGCGCCGCCGTCGTCGCGATCGACGGACCGAGCGGCTCCGGCAAGAGCAGCGTGGCGCGCGCCGTCGCCGCCCGCCTCGGCTTCGTCTACCTGGACACGGGGGCGATGTACCGGGCCGTCGGCCTCCTGGCTCGCGAGGCGGGGGTCTCGCCCGACGACGACGAGGCGGTCACGGAGGTGGCGGCTGCTGCCGACCTGCGTGTCACCGGGGATGGGCGCGTGTACGCCGGCGCGCGCGACCTGAGCGCCGCGATCCGCACGCTCGCCGCCGGGGAGCTGGCCTCGCGCGTGTCCGCGCTGCCCGGCGTACGCCGGCTGCTTGCCGAGCGTCAGCGCGCTCTTGCCGGAGAGCGCGGGCTCGTCGTGGAGGGGCGCGACATCGGCACGCACGTGTTCCCCGATGCTGCCGTCAAGATCTACCTTACAGCGAGCCCCGACGTGCGTGCCGAACGGCGCCTGCGGCAACTGCTGGCGGCCGGGCACGAGGCCACGTTCAGCGACGTCCTCGCCGATGTGTGCGCGCGCGACCGCCGCGACTCCGGGCGGGCGGTCGCGCCCTTGCGCTGCGCCGACGACGCCGTCGTCATCGACAGCACGGCGCTGACGCTGGACGAGGTGGTGGCGATGGTCGAGGACGTCGTGCGTCGCAGACTGCGGACGCCGGAGGGGGTGTCGTGAGACTCTGGGGCCTGCCGCTGCAGGGACGCGGCGACACGCCGCTTTACACCTTCGCGCGTTGGCTCGCGGTACCGCTGTTCGGCGGCATCTACCGCTGTCGCGCGCGCGGGACGGAGAACCTGCCCGGCGAGGGCCCCGCCATCATCGTCGTCAACCATGAGGCGAACATCGACCCGGTCATCGTCGCCATGGTGTTCGACCGTCCGCTGCGCTTCATGGCCAAGGAGGAGCTCTTCCGCTTCAGGCTCCTGGCGAAGCTGGTCTCCACCCTGGGCGCGTTCCCGATCATGCGTGGCGCCGGCGATCGTGCGGCGCTCGAGACGTCCCTCGCGGCGCTCGCCGAGGGGGATGTGCTGCTCATGTTCCCCGAAGGTCATCGCTACCCGGACGACGAGGTGCACGACTTCCTGCCCGGTGTGGGCATGCTCGCTCTACGCAGCGGCGCGCCGGTGATCCCGGTGGCGTCGAAGGGGACTGCGGGCATGTGGCGCGACGGACGTCCGCGGCTGTCGAAGCTACATCTCCTCGTCGGGCCGCCGGTCGATCTCTCGGACCTGAACGGGCGCGGGAGCAAGGTCTACGCGGAGGCCGCGCGCCGGATGCGCGCCGCGGTCGCGGACCTTTATGAATGCCTCCTCTGACGACGAGCGCGCGACGCCACGATCGCCGGCGGCCGAAGGCTGCGAGATCGTCGTCGCGCGCTACGCGGGCTACTGCTACGGCGTGGAGCGCGCCCTGCGCCTGACCGAGGAGGCGCTGGCGCGGGTCCCGGGACCCGTCGCCACGCTCGGGCCGATAATCCACAACCCGAGCGTCGTCCGGGGCCTGGCGGCGCGCGGCGTCGGTGTCGTCGACGAGGTCGGCGAGATGAGCGAGGGGACGCTGGTGGTCCGCACCCACGGGGTCCCGCCGGAGGTCGTCGCGGCAGCCCACGCGCGCGGCCTCGAGGTCGTCGACGCAACCTGCCCGTTCGTCGCCGTGGCACAGCGCAAGGCGCACGACCTGCACGAGGGCGGATACACCGTCGTCATCCTCGGCGAGCACGACCATCCTGAGGTCGCCGGCCTGCAGGGGTTCGCCGGCGGCGAGGCGATCGTCGTCGCGGGACCCGCGGACGTGCCCGTCGAGCGACTGCGGGGGCGCAGGGTGGGCGTCGTGGTGCAGACGACCCAGGCGCGTGAGACGCTCGCTCGTCTCGCCGCCGCCCTCGCTCCCCTGGCCCGTGAACTGGTCGTCTTCAACACCGTCTGCGAGGCCACCGAGAAGCGCCAGAGCGCGGCTTGTGAACTGGCTGCCCAGGTGGATGTCGTGATCGTGGTCGGCGGCCGGAACAGCGCCAACACGATGCGTCTCGTCCAGCTCTGCCGTGACATCCAGCCGCGCACGCACCACATCGAGAGCGCCGGGGAGCTCCGTGAGGCGTGGGTCACGGGGGCCCGTCGCGTGGGAGTGACCGCCGGGGCCTCGACGCCCGACAGTGAGATCGAGGAGACCGTCGACCGGCTGCGGACCACGTGCGAGGCGAGCGATGGCCGCTGAGGCGCAGGGCATCGGCCTCGCGGTCGACGATGCCGAGGGGCCCGCGCGGCGCGCAGGGCTGCGCCCCGGCGACCGCATCGTGGCCGTGGACGGGCGGCGGCCACACGACGTCCTCGACGTCGAGACGGCCGCCGCCGCCGGCGGGTTCTCGCTGCGCGTCCTGCGCGGCGGTCGCCTCCTCGACCTCACCGTCGAGGGCGACGATGCCGAGTGGCACGGCATCACGCTGGCGCACACGTTGGGTGTGCGCCCGCGGACGTGCCGCAACGCTTGCCGCTTCTGCTTCGTCGACCAGCTTCCGCCTGGACTACGCGAGACGCTGTACGTCAAGGACGACGACTATCGTCTCTCCTTCCTCCAGGGGACGTTCATCACGCTCACGAACCTGACGCCCGCCGACGTCGGCCGCATCATCGCGATGCGCCTGTCGCCGCTGTACGTGTCCCTGCACGCCTGGGACGGGGCGGCGCGAGTGGCGCTCATGGGGGCGGCGGCGCGCTCGTCGGTACGCGCCCTTCGGCGTCTCGCCGCCGCCGGTATCGAGCTGCACGTGCAGGTCGTGGTCTGCCCGGGTTGGAACGACGGCGCCGTGCTCGACGAGACGGTCGAGAGGCTCGCGGACCTGGAAGGAGTCGAGGACGTCGGCCTGGTGCCGGTCTCGTTGGCGGAAGAGGGCGAGCTGCGTCGCGTCGGTGCGAACGACGCAGCGGGCGTCGTGGAGGCTGTCGAGGCCTGGCAACGGGCGTTCTCGGCGACACTCGGACGCAGCTTCGTGCACGCGTCGGACGAGTTCTACCTGCTCTGCGGGAGGCTTCCGCCGGCGAGCGACGCGCCCCTGCAGTACGAGAACGGCATCGGCATGTCGGCGCTCCTGCTCCGCGAGGCGGAGGCCCTCGCCGCCATGCCGCCGCGGCGGCCCGGGCCGCCGCCCGTGCGCCTGCTGGGCGGCACGCTGGCCCGGCCCGTCCTCGAAGCGGCGTGCGCGACGCTCGGCAGGGCCGGGCTGACGTGCCGCCCCTTCGTCGTCGCCAACCGCCTGTTCGGGCCACACGTCACGGTGGCCGGCCTGCTCGGCGGGCGCGAGATCATCGCCGCGCTCGCGGCCGACCCGCTGGACGAGAGGGAGTGGCTGGTCGTTGCGCGCGACGTCGCGCCGGCAGGCCTGGAGCGCACTCTCGACGACGTGCCCGTCGGCGAGCTGGAGGCGGTCTGCGCCGGCCGCCTCGTCCTCGCCGACGGGCTGGCCGAGGCGTTCGCCGGGCTGGCACGATGACTGCGAACCAGCCCAGCGTCGTCGTCGTCGGCTCGCCCAACGCGGGCAAGTCGACTCTCGTGAACCGCCTGAGCGGCTCGCGCGTCGCGGTGGTCGACGAGTCGCCCGGCGTCACGCGCGACCGCAAGGAGGTCGAGATCGAGTGGCGCGGCCGGCGTCTGCGGCTCGTGGATACGGGAGGGTTCGACACGGGCCCGGACTCGCCGTTCGCGGCCGCCGTCCGCGACCAGATCGGGGTCGCCCTCGGCGACGCCGACCTTGTGCTCTTCGTCGTCGACGGCAGGGTCGGCGCGCTCGGCGACGACTACGAGATCGCCCGCGTGCTGCGTCGCGCGGGCGTCCCCGTCCTGCTCGTGGCGAACAAGCTCGACGACCCGGCGGCGGCGCCGGCTCCCGACCTGTACGGACTGGGCCTCGGTGAGCCGTTCGCGGTCTCGGCTCTGCACGGCCTCGGCATCGGCGACCTGCTCGACGTGCTGCTGGAGCGGCTCGCAGAGCGCGGCGAGGGCGTCGGCGCCGCCGTCGACCACGCGGGGGACGAAGAGGGCGGCCCGTCGGCGCCCGTGCCGGTCGTGTTCGTCGGTCGCCCCAACGCCGGCAAGTCGTCGCTCTTCAACGCCGTGGTGGGCGAGCCGCGCATGATCGTCAGCGAGGTCCCCGGCACGACGCGTGACGCGATCGACACGGTCGTCGAGACGCCCCAGGGCAGGTTTCGTTTCATCGACACGGCCGGGATGCGCAAAGCGGCCAAGGTCAGCGGCGTCGAGTACTACGCCTACCTGCGCAGCCTGCAGAGCCTCGACCGGGCCCACGTCGCCGTCGTCGTGCTCGACGCCACGGTGGGCATGGGGGAGCTCGACGTGCAGATCGCCGCCGAGTCCGCTCGCCATCGCTGCGCCACCGTCCTTGCGGTCAACAAGTGCGACATCGCGACGGTGGACCTCGAGGAGTACTCCGGCGTCGCCGGGCGTAAGCTGCGGCAGAAGCCGCCGGTGCTCGCCGTCTCGGCGCGCACCCATGCCGGGGTGAAGGGTCTGCTCGAGGTGGTCGCGTCGCTGGGCGGCGGCTATACTGCCCGCATCGCGACGGCCGAGCTCAACCGGGCGCTGGGCGCCCTCAGCGCGGAGCGGCCGGCGCCGGCCAAGCGTGGCCGCCGCCTCAAGATGTACTACGCGTCACAGTTCGGCACCGCCCCGCCGCGGATCGCGATCGAGGTCAACGACCGTACGCTGGTCACGCGTGAGTTCGGGTATTTCGTCGAGAACCGCCTGCGGGCGCGGTTCGGGTTGCAGGGGATCCCGTTGGTCATCGAGTTCAAGGGCAAGTGAGCACGCTCGACGTCATCCTGTTCGTCCTCATGCTCGTCGGCGCCTACCTCCTTGGGGCCGTCCCGTTCGCGCTCGTCATCGGCAAGCTCTTCTTCGGCGTCGACGTCCGCGCCCACGGATCTGGCAACGTGGGAACGACGAACGCGTTCCGGGTGCTCGGCACGAGGGCAGGGATCGCCGTCCTCGCCTGCGACATGCTGAAGGGCTACGTGCCGGCGCTGCTCGCCACGCTCGTCTTCGGGCCTTGGCCGGCGATCTTCATCGCTGCCGCTCCTGTCGCCGGCCACATGTACTCCGTGTTCCTCAGGGGGTCGGGCGGCAAGGGTGTCGCCACCGGCAGCGGCGTCGTCCTCGCCCTCGCTCCCAAGATCTACTTCACCATTCTGTTGGTGTGGATCGCTATGGTGCTCGTGAGCCGCATGGTCTCCCTGGCGTCGCTGACCGCGACCGCGACGCTCGTCGTCCTCGTGGTCCTCACGGGACAGCCGGTCCCGTACGTCATCGCAGCCGGCGTCGTCCTGGTGCTCATCGTCTACGCCCACCGCGCCAACATCGACCGCATGCTGCACCATCGTGAGCCGCGCGTGTCCCTGCCGTGGGAGCGCCGGTCCGGCGCCACGGGCGACGGCCAGGGAAGGGAAGGGGGGTAGCGTGGACGTCGTCGTCATCGGCTCCGGCAGCTGGGGCAGCGCGTTCGCCCGGCACCTCTCGCGCCGCGACCACAGCGTCACCGTGGTGACCCAGACCGTCGCGGAGGCGACGGAGCTGGCCGAGAGGCGCGAGAACCGCGCCTTCTTGCCGGGGATCCGCTTGCCGGACGGCATCGCCTTCGTGGCGATGGCCGAGGCGGAGATCGACGCCGCCGAGCTGGTCGTGTACGCGGTGCCGACCCAGGCCGTGCGCGAGGTGGCCGCCTGGGTGGCCCCTCGGCGCGCCGCCGACAGCCTGCAGTTGTCGCTGGCGAAGGGGTTCGAGCTCGGCAGCCTGGAGCGTCCCACCGAAGTGATCCGCGAGGTGACCGGAGCGCCGGCGGCGGCGCTCTCGGGGCCGAACCACGCCGAGGAGATCGGCCGCGACATGCCGTCGGCGACCGTGATCGCAAGCTACGACATCACGGTCGCCGAACGCCTCCAGCGGGTGGTCGCCGGCGATTCGCTGCGCGTCTACACGAACGACGACGTCCTCGGCGTCGAGTCGTGTGGAGCCATGAAGAACCCCATCGCCGTCGCCGTCGGCATGTCCGACGGCCTCGGCTTCGGCGATAACTCGCGGGCCGCGCTCATGACGCGGGGCCTTGCCGAGATCACGCGCCTGGGCCTCGCGCAGGGGGCCCGCTTCGAGACCTTCAGCGGGCTCGCCGGCATCGGCGACCTGATCGCGACCTGCACCTCGCGGCACAGCCGCAACCGGCGCGCGGGCGAGCTCCTCGCCGGCGGCGCCACCCCTGACGAGGCAGCCGCGCTGGTGGGTCAGGTGGTCGAAGGGTTCCCGACTACATACGCTCTGCACGATTTGGCCGCACGTTATGGGGTCGAGCTGCCGGTCACCGAGAACGTGCACGAGGTGCTCGAGGGGCGACGCACGCCGTCGGACTGCGTCGCCGTCCTGATGGGGCGGGAACCCAAGCGGGAGTAGCTGAGCGCGGGGCGCGGTACCCGTGCTCCTCTAGGTTTCGTCGCGCCCCGCGATGTTCGCGCGCCCTGCGGGCTCCGTTGAACGTCGCCGGCAGCGTCTGGTAGACTCGCGCCGACTGCGCGGCGCGCGGAGTCTCCTGCTCTCGAGCCCTCGGCTGTCAGGCCGCGCCGTCTTCAGCAAGCCATCCCGGATGCGCCGGCCCGAGACCCGCCGGACGCTCCCTGCGAGGAGGTACGGTGGACGCCAACAACTTCCTGTTCACCTCGGAGTCGGTGACCGAGGGGCATCCCGACAAGCTCGCGGACCAGATCTCAGACGCGATCCTCGACGCCATCATCGCCGAGGATCCGTTCTCGCGCGTCGCCTGCGAGACGCTTGTCAACACCGGCTTCGCCCTCGTTGCCGGCGAGATCTCGACCGAGACCTACGTCGACATCCCCAAGATCGTCCGTGAGACGGTCAAGGACGTCGGATACACGGAAGCGCGGTTCGGGTTCGACTACGAGACCTGTGGCGTGATGGTCGCGGTCGACGAACAGTCGCCCGACATCAGCCAGGGCGTGTCGCAGTCCCTCGAGGTGCGGACCGACGCCGACGACGAGGACAGCCTCGACCTACAGGGCGCCGGCGACCAGGGGATGATGTTCGGCTTCGCCTGCAACGAGACGCGCGAGCTCATGCCGTTGCCGATCTCGCTCGCGCACCAGCTCGCCCGGCGACTCGCCGACGTGCGCAAAGCCGGCATGCTGCCCTACCTGCGCCCGGACGGTAAGTCGCAGGTCTCGGTGCGCTACGAGAACGGCCGCCCCGTAGAGATCGTCAAGGTCGTCCTCGCGGCCCAGCATTCGGACACGGCCGACGTAGAGAGCGTGATCCGCCCCGATCTGATCGAGCACGTGGTCGAGCCGATCCTGCCCAAACACCTCTATGACCCCACCAGCCTCGACCAGCTCGTGGTCGTCAATGCGACGGGCAAGTTCGTGGTCGGCGGGCCGATGGGCGACGCCGGCCTTACCGGGCGCAAGGTGATCGTCGATACCTATGGCGGCGCCGCCCGACACGGCGGCGGGTGTTTCTCGGGCAAGGATCCGAGCAAAGTCGACCGGTCGGGCGCTTATGCCGCGCGGTACGTGGCCAAGAACGTCGTCGCCGCCGGCCTCGCCGACCGCTGCGAGCTGCAGGTCGCGTACGCCATCGGTGTCGCTCATCCCGTCTCGCTCATGGTCGACTGCCAGGGCACCGAGAAGGTCGACCTGGCGACCATCGAGAAGCTCATCCGCGAACACTTCGACCTGCGGCCGGCGGCGATTATCCGCGACCTCGACCTGCGGCGGCCCATCTACCGCAAGACGGCGGCCTACGGCCACTTCGGCCGTCACGACCACGACTTCACGTGGGAGCGCACCGACAAGGCGGAGGCGCTGCGCGCCGCCGCCGGCCTGGCGAAGGCCTGAGCCGGCGCGTACTACCCGCGGCGGAGACCGCGTGAGCGTCGCGGCTGTCGTCCCGCTGGTCCGCACGCGGGCGTTCGCCGCGCCGTTCGACTACGCGGTGCCGGCCGAGTCCGGCGACGAGGTCTCGAAGGGAGACCTCGTCGCCGTTCCTTTGGGCGCGACGACCGTGATCGGCGTCGTCGTCGAGCTCCGCGAGCACAGCCTGCACGAAGGCACCCTCCGCGCGGTGACGGACGTCCTCGACGTGCCCCGCGTCGCGCCCGATCTGCTCGACGTCGCGGAGCGGGTGCGGCGCTACTACCTGACGTCGTACGGCAGCGCGTTCTCTCTCGTCGTACCGCCGACGTCCGCCCTCTCCGTCGCTCGTCGTTACGAACTCACGTTGGCAGGGCGGGCGGCGCTCGCCGCGGGCGAGGCGGGGCTGGAGGGTCTCGACGGTCTCAAGCTCCCGGGCGGGAACGCGCGACGCCTGGCCGAGCGATACCGGCGCAAGGGATGGCTGCGCATCGCCGCGCGCGTCCACATGGTGGGCGCGCGCGGCGATGCGCGTCTGCTCGCCCCCGGCGAGGGCCGCGCGACGCGCCTCGGACCGCGGCAGCGGGCGGCCCTCGACGCCGTGAGCCGCGTGGGCGTCATCGAGGCGCGCGCCCTGCGCGCCGCCACCGGGCTCTCCGCCGTGGGCCTCGAGCGTCTGCTGGCGACCGGGGCTCTGCGCGACGTCAGCGGCGAGGTGAGACCGGGCGGGTCGTCGATCGGCGCGGCGTTGGAGCCGGCAGCGGCGGAGGGCCTCACAGGGGCCGGCCAGCCGGCCGCTGAAGGCGCTCCGGCGCCGGCGATGACCTCCGCTCGCCGCGGTGAACGCCCGGAGCTGCTGCCCGAGCAGGCGGCCGCCCTGCGCACGATCCTTGAGGATGCCGGGCCTGGCGACGAGGTGCTCCTGCACGGAGTGACGGGGAGCGGCAAGACCGAGGTCTATCTGCGAGCGGCCGAAGCCGTCCTCGCTCGCGGCCGCTCGGTGCTGTTCCTGGTGCCCGAGATCGGGCTCACGGGCCAGACGGTGGCGCGCATCCGGGAGCGCTTCGCCGGCACGGCCGTCGCCGTCCTCCACTCGGGGCTCTCCGCCGGAGAGCGTCTCGCGGCCTACAGGAGTCTGGCCGGCGGTGAGGTGCGCCTCGCCGTCGGCGCCCGGTCGGCGGTCTTCGCGCCACTGTGCGACCTCGGTCTCGTGATCGTGGACGAGGAGCACGACACGTCGTACAAGCAGGACAACGAACCGCACTACGACGCGCGCACGGTGGCGCGCTGGCGAGCGCAGACGTGCGGCGCGGTCGTCGTGCTCGGATCGGCGACGCCGAGTGTGGAGGCGTACGCCTCGACGCCGCACCACGCCGACCTCGCCACGCGCGTCGACGGCTCAGCCCCGCCGCCCCTCGAGATCGTCGACATGCGCGACGTCCACGGCGTCTTCTCGCCGACTCTGGCCGCGGCCTTGACCGAGACCGTGGACGGGGGGGAGAAGGCGATGCTGTTCCACAACCGCCGCGGGTACGCCGGCTACCTTGCCTGTGGCCACTGCGGCCACAGTTGGGACTGCCCGCGGTGCGACGTCAGCTTGACGCTGTTCGGAAGCGCCCCGGGCACTCTGCGCTGCCGGACCTGTGGCTACCATGAGCCGGCGCCGTCGCAGTGTCCCGAGTGCGGCAGCACGGACGTCTCGCGCCACGGCTTCGGCACCGAGCGCGTCGAGCGCGAGGTCCGTGGCCTGCTGCCGGGCGTCCAGCTCCTGCGTCTCGACTCGGACGTGGCCGGCTCATACCGAAGACTCAAGGACGTCCTCGCCGCGTTCGCGCGCCCAGGCCCCGCTGTGCTCGTCGGCACGCAGATGATCGCCAAGGGCCACCACTTTCCCGAGGTCACGCTCGTCGGCGTCGTGGACGCCGACGTGATGCTCCGCTTCCCGGACTTCCGCGCTGAGGAGCGGACCTTCGCCATGCTCGTCCAGGTGGGCGGGCGCAGCGGCCGCGGGCCGCGTCGCGGCCGGGTCCTCGTGCAGACGTTGAGCCCGGAGGCGCGGCCCATCGCCCTCGCCGCGAGCGGCGAGCAAGAGCGCTTCTACGCCGAGGAGCTCGCGGCAAGGACGGCGCTCGGCTATCCGCCGGCGACCTCGCTCATCGGGCTCGAGATGTCGTCGACGGCGCGCGACAAGGCGGAGCAGGGCGCCGCCTTCGTGGCCGCGCGCGTCGCGGCCCTGACCGAAGGCCGGGCGCAGGTCCTGGGGCCCGGCCCCCTCTACCGCGAGCGCGGTCGCTCCGTGGCGCGCGTGTTGGTGAAGACGGGCGAGATGGGGAAGACACTGGATGTGCTGCGGCCGTGGCTCGAACGGTACCGGCCACGGTTCGCGGCGCGCGGCGCGCGGCTGGTGGCCGACGTCGACCCGCAGTAGCAGCAGAGAGAGGCGATCGGTACCATGAGGTCATCATGAGCGCACCAGGTGAGACCCGCACGCGCGAGACGAGGCAGGATCGCGCCCGCCGCGAGGCCCAAAGCGAGATCCGCGTCATCGGCGATCCGGTGTTGCGCGAACGCGCGCGCGAGGTCGCGGTCTTCGACCGCGGCTTGCGCAAGCTGGCCAAGAGGATGATCCGCATCATGCACGACGCCCCGGGCGTCGGTCTCGCGGCGCCGCAGGTCGGTGTCGTGGAGCGACTCGTCGTGTACGACGTCGACGACGACCCGCGCACGCTCGTGAACCCCGTGCTGACGATGCTCACCGACGAACGCGAGACAGGCGACGAGGGCTGCCTCAGCGTGCCCGGAGTCACGATGCCGGTCGAACGGGTGACGCGCATCCGCGTCGAGGGCAGGGACGCCCACGGCGCGCCGGTGGACTTCGAGGCCGAGGGGCTGGAAGCTCGCGTCATCCAGCACGAGGTGGACCACCTCGACGGCGTCCTCATCGTCGATCGTACGACACGCGAGGCGCGAGCGGCCGCGCTGCGCGCCCTTCGCGACGGGACCTCGTCGGCGACGGGCGCGGGCCTCTGAGCAGCATGCGTGTGGCCTTCGCGGGCACGGCACCGTTCGCCGAGCGTGTGTTCGCCGGCCTGCTCGGCAGCCGTCACGCGCCCGTCGTGCTGGTGACCAACCCCGACCGCCCGCGCGGAAGGCACGGCACGCCGCAGCCGCCGGCGATCAAGCTCGTCGCCGAGGCGGCAGGAGTCCCCGTGATGCAGCCGGCGCGCGTGGACGAGCCCGCGGCGGTCGACGCGCTGCTGGGCTTCGCGCCCGATGTCTTCGTCGCCTGCGCCTACGGGCAGATCGTCGGTCCACCCCTGCGCGAAGCCCTTCCGTGCCTCGTCGTCCACCCTTCGTTGCTGCCGCGCTGGCGCGGCGCGGCGCCGGTCGAGCGCGCCCTCATGGCCGGCGAGACCGAGCTCGGCGTCGCCGTCCTGCGCATGACGGCCGCCGTCGACGAAGGGCCCGTCGCCGACGAACGGCGGGTGACTGTCCCCCGAGAGGCGGACGCCGGTCGCGCGTACGAGCTCCTCGCCCCGGCTGCCATCGCGAGCCTGCTGGTTACCCTGGACGCCATGGAAGACGGCACGGTCGAGTGGCGCGAGCAACGCGGACCGGCGACGTACGCACCCAAGATCACGTCCGAGGACCGGGTCATCGACTGGAGGCGTCCGGCGCTCGAGATCGTCGACCAGGTGCGGGCCCTCTCGCCCCTCATCGGCGCCGTCACCGAGCTGCTCGGCAAGCGGACGACGATCTGGCACGCCCGGGCAGGCGCAGGCCTGCCGCCGGGCGCGCCTCAAGACCGGCTCGTCATGGCCGCCGGGCAAGGCTGGCTCGAGGTCCTTGAGCTGCAGCAGGAGGGGCGTCGACGCATGAGCGCGGCGGACTTCCTGCGTGGCGCCGGGCGCGCCCTGGCCGGCCCGTGAGCGGGCCGGCGCCGGCGCGCCGCGCCGCTTGGCGCGCCCTCGTCCGTCTCGCCGGCGGGCAGGAGGCTCTCGACGACCGCGGCGCGGCGCTGCCCGAGCTCGACGCGCTCGACGAGCGCGACCGGCGCCTAGCTACCGAGCTGGTGATGGGCACGGTCAAACGCCGCCGTAGCCTCGACGCCGTCATCGCCGCCTTCTCGGAGGCCCCGCCGACGCGCATCGAGACCGATGTGCGCGAGGCGCTGCGCGTGAGCGCCTACCAACTGCTCTTCCTCGACCGCGTGCCGGCGCACGCCGTCGTCGACGACGGCGTCGCGCTCGTGCAGACGCATGGGCGCCGGACGCGCGGCTTTGTGAACGCGGTCCTGCGCGCGGTGGCGCGCGAGGGCCGTGCGCGGTTCGCCGCGCTGACGTCGGCGGGCGATCTTGAGGCGCGCGCCCTGCTCTGGTCGTGTCCGACCTGGTTGGTCGCGCGCCTCGAAGCCGACCTCGGCCCGGAGGCTGCGGCGGCGCTCCTCGCCGCCGCCGACCGTCCTCCGGAGCGCTGTCTGCGCGTCAACCCATTGCGCGGCGACATGTCGGCGGCAACGAGCGCCCTGCGCGCGGCCGGCTTCACGACGGCGCCGGTGAGCGATCTGCCCGACGCGCTGCTCTACGAGGGCCCGCCCCTGGAGCGCTCGCGCCCGTTCACCGGCGGCCTCGTGACGCCGCAGTCACGCGGGTCGCAGCTCGTCGGGCAGATCGCCGCCGGCGCCGAGGCGGCTCCGCCCGCGATCCTCGACCTCTGCGCGGCGCCCGGGATCAAGACGGCACAGGTAGCTGCCGCGCACCCCGGCGCGCGGGTGACGGCCGTCGATCTCGACCCACGCCGCGTCGAAGCGATGCGGGCGAATCTGCGCCGCCTCGGCGCCGACGGCGTCGAGGTCGTGTGCGCCGAGGCGGGAAGCCTCTTGCCCGAGCGTGCGAAGTCGTTCGACGTCGCGCTTGTCGACGCCCCGTGCACTGGGCTCGGTACCTTGGGGACTCGTCCGGACGTGCGCTGGCGCCGGCGCGAGGGCGACGTCGCCCGCATGGCGGCCGAACAGCGGCGCCTGCTCGCGGTCGGCGCCGCCTGCGTCCGCCCCGGCGGCGCGCTGGTCTACGCCGTCTGCACCGTGACGCGCGCCGAGACGGTGGAGGTCGTCGACAGTCTCCTCAGCGGCGGAGGCTGGGCCCTCGACGACCTCGGCGCCGAGGTCCCGGGTGCGGCGCACCCGGCCAACGGCGCCTTCCTTCTCGCTCTGCCCCCTGACTGGGGCAGCACCGGCTTCTTCGTCGCCCGCCTGCGTCGCGAGTGCGCCTGACACTCCTCGCGTCCGGCGCCTCTGACGGCCATGGTGTCCGGCAGGCCTGACCGCGCTCGCGTCCAGCGCGCCTGACGTGCGTCCCGTTCGGCTAGAATGGCCGCACGCGCGTTGCCCGCGTCGCCCGCCCGGAGGTGAGGCATGTCCGAGACGCTGCACGAGACCCATGTCGCCCCGTCGATCCTTTCCGCCGACTTCGTCCGTCTCGGCGCCGACGTCGAGGCCGTCCTCGCGGCGGGGGCGCGCGTCGTGCACGTCGACGTGATGGACGGGCACTTCGTGCCCAACATCACCATCGGGCCGGCGGTCACCGCCGCCGTCGCTCCGCTGGCGCACGGCGCCGGGGCGCTCGTGGACGTCCATCTCATGATCGAGCGCCCGGAACGCTACGTCCAGGAGTTCGTCGCCGCCGGCGCCGACATCGTGACCGTGCACCAGGAGGCGAGCCCGCACCTCCACCGCACGTTGGCCGCCATCCGTGATGCGGGGGCGGCGGCAGGGGTGTCGGTCAACCCGGCCACTCCGGTCGAGACGCTCGCTGAGGCGCGCCACCACTGCGACCTCGTGCTCGTGATGTCCGTCGACCCCGGCTTCGGCGGTCAGCGCTTCATCCCGTCGTCGCTCGACAAGCTGCGCCGCGCCCGCGCGATGCTGCCGCCGTCCGTGGCCCTCGAGGTCGACGGCGGCGTGAGCGCCGCCAACGCCGCAGACCTGGTTGCCGCCGGCGCGAACCTGCTCGTCGCGGGGTCCGGCGTCTTCGACGGTCGCGACCCCGCAGCTCGCTTCCGCGAGCTCGCGGCGGCGGCCGGCGAGGCCTGACCGGCACCCAGGCCTGACCGGCGCCGCAGCCTGGCTGGCGCGAGAAAGCCGGACGGCGCGCCCAGGCCTGAACGTCGGTGACCGGATGCTGCAAGCCCTGCGCTCTGCCGTCTGCGGCGCGCGTCGATGTCCCGGACGGGTCCCCGCGCTTGAGGGCGCGCCCGGCTGCCCGTATACTAGGTCCAGAAGAGACAGAGTGGCTTCAGGGCGGGGTGGAAGTCCCCACCGGCGGTGAGAGCCCGCGAGCCTCGCAAGAGGTTGACCAGGTGGAACTCCTGGGCCGACGGTCAGAGTCCGGATGGAAGAAGACCACACGCGACGTAGCGTACCGTCGTCGAGCGCCCCGAAGCCGCCTGCTTCGGGGCGTCGTGCGTTAAGGAGGACGCAGGCCGATGGACGAGGGACGTCGCGACGACGACCGCTTCATGGACGAGGCCTTCCGTCTGGCCGAGAACGGTCGTGGCGCGACGCACCCGAACCCGCTCGTCGGGGCGCTGCTCGTCAAGGACGGCCGTGTCGTCGGCCGGGGGTGGCACCCGGCGCCGGGTGGACCCCATGCCGAGGCGGCCGCCCTGCGTGAGGCCGGCGACGCGTCTCGCGGGGCGACACTCTACTGTACGCTCGAGCCCTGCGCCCATCAGGGGCGCACGCCGCCCTGCGCCGACGCCCTCGTGGCGGCGGGCGTGACGCGGGCGGTGGTCGCCATGCGCGACCCCAACCCGCTCGTCGACGGGCGCGGGCTGGAGCGCCTCTGCGCCGCCGGCGTGAGCGTCGACAGCGGCTGCGGTCGCTGGGAGGGGCGCGCCCGCGTCCAGAACGCCGCCTTCGTGAAGGCCGTGACGAGCGGGCTGCCGCTCGTCACTTGCAAGGCTGCGGTGAGCCTCGACGGCAAGGTCGCCGCCGCGGGCGGCGACGGGCGCTGGATCTCTGGCGTCGAGAGTCGCCGCCGGGGGCACGCGATGCGCGCCGTCGCCGACGCGGTCATGGTCGGCGCCGGCACCGTGCGCCGCGACGACCCCGAGTTGACCGTCCGTCTCGTCCAGGGGCGCGACCCGGCGCGCGTCATCGTGTCGAGCGCAGGGGACCTACCCGACGACTGCAGGTTGCTGGCGACCGCGGCCGCCGTACGCACCATCGTGCTGGTCCGCGACGTCGACGCGGCCGTCGGCCGCGCCCTCGAGGCCAAGGGCGCGGAGGTCGTGACCATGGGCGCGGGCGGGTTGCGCACGGGCTTGCGCGCCCTCGCCGACCGCGGTCTGCTGGACATCCTCTGCGAGGGCGGGCCGGGCCTGACGGCGTCCCTGCTGGCCGAGAGACTGGTGGACAGGCTGGCCGTCTTCGTGGCGCCGCTGCTCGTCGGGCGCGGCGCGCCCGACTTGCTGGCGGCGCCCGCCGTCACCAGCCTGGCCGACGCCCTGCGCGTGACGGACGTTACCTGGGAGACCGTAGGCGACGACCTCTTGCTGCGCGCCTCGGTGCCGGCGCGCGAGGCGGGACCGCAGGCCAGCCCGCCTCGCGCGCCGGCCTGGGCGCGGGCGGCGACCGGCGCGGAGGCCGGGTCCTGATGTTCACCGGGCTTGTAGAGGAGGTCGGGACGCTGCGTCGCCTCACCGTGGGGCCGGGCGACGCCGTCCTCGAGATCGGCGCCCGAACGGTCCTCGACAGGCTCGCCGTCGGCGAGTCGGTCCTCACCGACGGCGTGTGCCTGACCGTGACCGCGGTGGGCCGGGACGGGTTCAGCGCCGACGTGATGCCCGAGACGGTGCGCCGCTCGACGCTCGTCGAGCGGCGCACCGGCGACCGGCTCAACCTCGAGCGGGCCCTCACGCTGCAGGGGCGCCTTGGTGGGCACCTCGTGAGCGGTCACGTGGACGGGGTGGGCGTCGTCCGCCGGGTCACCTCGGAGGCCAACGCCGGCGTCGTCGACATCGCCGTCCCCCCGTCCGTGGCCGTCGTGACCGTGCCTCAGGGATCGATCGCCGTCGATGGGGTGAGCCTGACGGCGGTGAGCGTCGAGAGCGAGGTCGTACGCGTGTCGCTGATCCCGCACACGGCGGCGGTGACGACGCTGTCGAGCCTCGAGCCCGGCCGGCGCGTCAACCTCGAGGCGGATCTGATCGCCAAGTACGTCCACGCCTTCCTCGAGCGGCGCCGGCCGCCCGGGGGGCTGACCTGGGAGAAGCTTGCGGAAGCGGGGTTCTGATGCACATTGACGGACAGGACAGAGCAGCGACGACGGGTGTTGCGGAAAGGGGCGCCCAGGAACCAGAGAGCCCGTTCGCGACCATCGAGGAGGCGCTCGACGACTTGCGCGAGGGGCGCTTCGTGATCGTCTGCGACGACGAGGACCGCGAGAACGAGGGCGACCTCACCTTGGCGGCCCAGTTCACGACGGCCGAGAAGATCAACTTCATGGCGCGCGAGGGCCGCGGCCTGATCTGTCTCGCGCTGACCGCGCAGCGCTGCGCCGAGCTCCACCTGCCGCCGATGGTGAGCGACAACCGCGCCAAGCTGCAGACCGCGTTCACGGTCTCCATCGAGGCGCGCGACGGCGTCACGACGGGCATCTCGGCCGCCGACCGGGCGCGCACGATCCAGGTGGCCATCGACCCCGAGACGACGCCCGACGAACTCGTCCAGCCGGGCCACGTCTTCCCGCTCACTGCCCGGCCCGGCGGGGTGCTCAAACGCACCGGGCAGACCGAGGCCGGCGTCGACCTCGCGCGCCTCGCCGGCCTGACGCCGGCGGCCGTGATCTGCGAGATCATGAACGACGACGGGACCATGGCGCGCGTCCCGGACCTTGTTCCGTATGCGAAGCGCCACGGGCTCAAGATCGTCACCGTCGCCGACCTCATCAAGTACCGGCGCCGCACCGAGAAGCTGATCCGACGCGCCGCCACGGTGACGCTGCCGACGAAGTACGGCGAGTTCAGGGCGATCGGGTATGAGTCCGTCCTCGACGGCGGCCAGCACGTCGCCCTCGTCAAGGGAGACGTGGCGGGCAAGAGCGACGTCCTCGTGCGCGTGCATTCCGAGTGCCTCACGGGTGACGTGTTCGGCTCGTTGCGCTGCGACTGCGGCGAGCAGCTCGCCGAAGCCCTGCGGCGCATCGAGAGCGAAGGCATGGGCGTCCTGCTCTACATGCGCCAGGAAGGTCGCGGCATCGGGCTCCTCAACAAGCTCAAGGCGTACGCGCTGCAGGAGGAGGGCAGAGACACCGTCGAGGCCAACCTCGAGCTCGGCTTCGCCGCCGACCTGCGCGACTACGGCATCGGCGCCCAGATCCTCGCCGACCTCGGGCTCACGTCGATGCGCCTCATGACCAACAACCCGAAGAAGATCATCGGCCTCGAGGGCTACGGCCTGTGCGTGAGCGGCCGCGTGCCGCTCGAGGTGCCGCCGAAGGACGACAACGTGCGCTACCTACGGACGAAGCGGAGAAAGCTCGGACACCTGCTCGAGCACGAGGACCTGTTCGAACAGGAAGAGGGCCCGGAGGGGTAGACCGCGGGCGGAGGCGCCGGCTGAAGGCGGGCGGAGACGCCGGCTGAAGCCGGAGCGGCACTGGCGCCCGGGACATGTGCGACGAAGGTGGAAGGAGCCTCTGATGACGACGTTCGAAGGCAAGCTCGGCGGCAAGGGGATGAAGTTCGCCCTCGTGGTCGGCCGCTTCAACGAGATGATCTCGAACCGGCTGTACGAGGGCGCCCTCGACTGCCTGCGGCGGCACGACGTCGCCGACGGCGACGTCGACGTCGCCTGGGTCCCGGGCGCCTTCGAGATGCCGCTGGTCGCCAAGCGCCTCGCCGAGAGCGGTCGCTACGACGCCGTCCTCTGCCTGGGGGCCGTCATCCGCGGCGGCACGCCGCACTTCGAGTACATCGCTGCTGAAGCGGCCAAAGGCATCGCCAAGGTGACCCTGGACAGCGGCGTGCCGGTGGTCTTCGGCGTGCTGACGACCGACACCATCGAGCAGGCCGTCGAGCGGGCCGGCACGAAGGCCGGGAACAAGGGCTGGTCGGCCGCCGCGACGGCCCTCGAGATGGCCAACCTGGGCCGCGTGTTGCCCTGACGGGTCACGTGGCCGACGGCAGGAGCCCTCGCGAGCCTAGAGCGCCTTCTGGACGCGCCCGGACTTCAGGCAGCGGACGCACACGTATGCGTTCGTCGGCCGCCCGTCGACGAGGATGCGCACGCGCTGGAGATTGGGCTCGAAGCGGCGCTTCGTCGCCCGGTTCGAGTGGCTGCGGTTGTTGCCGACCACGGGGCCCTTGCCGCAGCTCACGCAGACTTTGGACATGGGATATCCCTCAGCTTGATTCGGTGACGGGCCGCCATTATGCTCCAGCGGGCCGGGTCACGCAAACGGCAGGAGCAGTTGCTTACGTGGCGCATCGGGACGGCCCTGCTTGTCGTTCTGCCCGCAGGCGACGCCGCTACGAGGCTCATGGCCGTGTTCAGCAAAGAGATGTCCATCCTCGAGGCGCTCGAATCTCATCCGCAGGCGTGCGCCGTCTTCGAGGCGCACGGCATGTCGTGCCCGCTCTGTATCTGCGCCTCATCCGAGACGATCGAGACGGGAGCGATCATGCATCAGGTCGACCCTGAGGCCCTGGTAGCAGAGCTCGACAGCCTCGTCGCCGCCTGCGAGAGCGGCGCGCGAGAGGCAGGCTGAGCAGCGATGACCGGCAACGAGGTGAGGCTGCCGCTGGACGGCTCCGGGATGAGCGGCGAGCTCGTCGTCGCGCCTCTCGTCGTCGCCAAGCTCGCCGGAGCCGAGGCGCGCGCTACGTACGGTGTGGTCGCCATGCAGTCCTCGCCGGTGCGGCGTCTCGCCCGCCTGCGCAGGGACGCGCTGGCCGACGGCGTCGACGTCGAAGCCGGCGACGCCGGGGTACGCGTCAGCCTGCACGTGGTCATGGAACGGGGCGTGAACCTCGCGCAGGTCACGGTCAACCTGCAGGAGCAGGTGCGCTACCGCCTCGAGCAGGTCACGGGCATCCCCGTGACCGACATCACGGTGCGGGTCGAGGACCTGCAGGATTGAACGTCCGCGCCGCGGCACTCACGGTCATCGAAGCCGCCCTCGCCGCCGTCGAGGCAGAGAGGGGCCTGATCAACGACCTCAACGTGTACCCGGTGCCCGACGGTGACACCGGGACCAACCTCGCCCTCACGGTGAGAGCCGTCGTCGACGAACTCCGACAGGGGGACGAGGACGGCGTGCCCGCCGTCGCGGCCGCGGTGACGAAGGGTTCGCTGATGGGCGCGCGGGGCAACTCCGGCGTCATCCTGTCGCAGATCGTGCGTGGCGTCTGCGACGTCTGGAGCGCGTCCGACCTCCTCGGCGCCCACGAGTTCAAAGCGGCGCTCGCCGAAGGGGCCAGCGCCGCCTACCGGGCCGTCAAGGAACCGGTCGAGGGGACGATGCTCACCGTCATCCGCGAGATGGCGGCCGCCGCCCAGGGCGTGCCCGACAGCTTCGCCCTCGACAAGGTGCTCGTCGTCGTCGAAGAGGCCGGGCGGGTCGCGGTCGAGAAGACGACGGATCAGCTCCCTGCCCTACAGAAGGCCGGCGTGGTCGACGCCGGCGGGTATGGCCTGCTGGTGCTGTTGCGCGGCGTCGCCGAGGGGCTCGCCCGGGTGGCGGCTGGGGGCGCCGGCGTGCGCGGCGCAACCTTGGCGCCGCGCGCTCCCGGCGCCCCGCCGGTGACGCTCACTCAGCCGTCCGAACTGTCGCGTTACCGCTACTGCACAAGCCTTCTGATCAAGGGCGAGTGCGTCGATCGCGACGCCGTCGAGGCCTTCCTCGGGCGCATCGGCGACAGCGCCCTGGTCGTGGGCGACGAGCGGCTCGTCAAGATCCACGTCCACACCGACGACCCGGGGGTCGTCCTCAGTGAAGTGCTGAGGTACGGCGCCATCGGCGAAGTCGAGATCAACGACATGCACGAGCAGACGCGGGCGCGCGACGACCGGCTCGGCGCGCCGCCGGAGGCCCCCGCGACCGTGGTCGTGGCCGTCGTTGCCGGGGAAGGCAACAAGCGCCTCTTCCGCGAGCTCGGTTGCCACGCCATCGTCGACGGCGGACAGTCGATGAACCCGAGCGCGGCGCAGCTCCTCGAGGCGGTCGAGACGCTCGCCGCCGACGAGGTCATCCTGCTCCCCAACAACGGGAACGTGATACTGACGGCCGAGCAGGCCGCCGGGATGAGCAGGCGACGGATCGCCGTCGTGCCGACGACTTCCATGCCCGCCGGACTTGCGGCGATGGTCGCGTTCACCGCCGATGACGACGCTGTCGGGAACGCGCGGGCGATGGAGAACGCCCTCCGGGGACTGCGAAGCGCCGAGATCACCCACGCCGTGCGTGACTCCGAGGTCGACGGCGTCGTCGTGCGCAAGGGCCAGGCGATCGGTCTCGTCGACGGTCGTCTGGTCACCGTCGCCGACGACCTCGAGACGGTCTACGCGGGCGTGGTGCAGGCGTTCGCCGCCGCCGACGCCGAGGTCGTGACCGTCCTCACGGCCTTGAACGGATCGCCCACCACGGCCGCGCGCCTGGCGGAGGTGGCGGCGTCCGTCGCCCCCGACCTCGAGGTGCACATCTACGAGGGCGGACAGCCGCTGTACCCGATCCTTGCCGGCGCCGAGTGAGGGAGCTTTCGTGCCAGGACTGACGCTCGAGAACACCGCCATCGTCCTCGACTCGACCGGCGATCCCCCGAAGGGGTACGTCGACACGCCGGGGATCTTCGTCGTGCCCCTCACCGTGCACTTCGGCGACGAGTCGTACCGGGACGGCGTCGACCTCGACCACGGGCAGTTCTTCGCCAAGCTCCAGGCGTCCTCCGTGCTCCCGACGACCTCGCAGCCGACGGTCGCCGACTTCCTCGCCGTGTACAGGGAGGTCAGGGCGACGTACGACCACGTCTTCTCGCTGCACCTCTCGAGCAAGATGAGCGGCACGTACGGCGCCGCATCGCGGGCGGCCGAGGCCGTCGACGGGGTGGACGTGTACGACACGAAGACGGTCACAGCGCCGATCACGCTGCTGGCGGAGCGGCTGCGCGCCCGGCTTGCGCAGGGCTGCTCCCTCGCCGAGGCGCGCGACTACATCGCCTACTTCATCGCCAACGAGAAGCTGCTGATCCACGCCGCCACGCTCGAGTACCTGCGTCGCGGCGGACGTATCGGGCGCGCCGCCTCGCTGGTGGGCGACGTGTTCGACATCAAGCCGCTGATCACGAACGTCGACGGCGAGCTCGCAGGCTACGCCAAGGTTCGGGGGTTGAAGAAGGCGTTCGCCGCGATGGAGCGCTTTCTGGACGAGAACTCGCGACCCGACGACACGGTCTACTTCGCCGTGATCGAGGCGCTCAACGACACCGAGCCGGCGCAGATCCGCGAGCTCATCGAACAGGCGCGGCCGAACGCCGAGTTCGTCTTCGCGACCCAGGTGGGCGCCGTGGTCGGGACGCACATCGGCCCGGGAGCTGCGGCCTTCACCATGATCGTGGAGTGAGCAGGACGACGTTCCCTCCGGGTTTCGCCGGCACGCCGGGCGGCGAGCCGCCGCCCACCCGTCTGCGCATCGACCCCACGGGGCTTCGCCGGCCGCTCGACAGCCTGCCTGGCGTCGGCAAGGTCACCGCCCGCCGCCTGGCCGCCTTCGGCCTGGAGACCGTCGGCGACCTCATCGAGCACTTCCCCCGGCGCTACGCCGACTACCGCGACCGTAAGGACGTGCGCGACCTCAAGCTGGGCGAGGAGGCGACCGTGCGCGGCCTCGTCGAGAAGGTCTCCGCCGAGCGGACGGCGCGCAAACGGGTCACCGTCGTGCGCGCCGTCGTTCGCGACCACACCGGCACCATCGAGGCCACGTGGTTCAACCAGGGCTATCTGACCAGGGTGCTCGAACCGGGGACGTACCTCAGCGTGCGCGGCACCTTCCGTCCCCGGGGCGGGCGGCCGACCTTCCTTGTGCGCAGCCACGAGATCCTCGGCGAGGACGACGAGAGCGTGCACACCGAGGGGCTCGTGCCCGTGTACCCGGCGAGCGAGCAGGTGTCGGCGCGCCTGCTGCGCAGCCTCATGCAGAGCGTGCGTGACGACATGCGCCGTCTCGGCGACCCGCTGCCCGCCTGGCTGCGGCTCAAGGAGGGCCTGCCGACGCGTGCGGACGCGACCCTCGCCGTCCATCAGCCCCGCACGCCGGACGACGCCCGTCGGGCGCGCGCTCGCCTCGTCCTTGAGGAGCTCGTGCTCATGCAGGTCGGCCTTCTGCTGCACAAGCGTCTCCGGCAGGAACGCGTGCGCGCGACCCCGTTCGCCGCGCCGGGCCGGCTCAGCGCCGCCTTCGCCGCCGGACTGCCGTTCACCCTGACCGCGTACCAGCGTGCCGCGCTCGACGAGATCGAGGTCGACCTGCGCCGCGACACGCCGATGCGCCGTCTGCTCCAGGGCGACGTCGGCTCGGGGAAGACGGTCGTCGCCCTGTTCTGCCTCCTGCGCGCCGTCGAGTCGGGGTTGCAAGGCGCACTGATGGCGCCGACGGAGACCCTGGCCGGGCAGCACGCCGAGACGGCGCGGCGCCTGATGGGCGATCTCGCAGCCGTCGAGCTCCTGACCGCCGCCCTGACGGCGCGCGAGCGCCGCGAGGCGCTCGCGCGCATCGCCGGCGGCGAAGCGGCGATCGTCGTCGGTACGCACGCCCTGCTGCAGGAGGACGTGACGTTCCGCGCCCTCGGGCTCCTCGTCGTCGACGAGCAGCACCGGTTCGGGGTCGAGCAGCGCGACGAGCTCGTGCGCCGCGCCGAGAACGCCGGGCGGGCGCCGCACGTCCTGCACATGACGGCGACGCCCATACCCCGCACGCTCGCGCTCACCGTGTACGGCGACCTCGACGTCACCACGGTGGCCGGCGCCCCGGCGGGACGCCAGCCCGTGGTCACGCGGGTGGTGGACGAGGCGCGCCGCAGCGAGGGCTACGAGTTCGTCCGCCGGCAGTTGCGCAAGGGACGCCAGGCGTTCGTGGTCTGCCCGGCGATCGACGAGTCGGAGTCGATCTCGGCCGCGACCGCGGTCGCGGAGAGCGAGCGCCTGCGGGCGGGGGAGTTCCGCGACTTCACCGTCGGCGTGGTCCATGGTCAGCTCAAGCCGGCCGAGCGCGAGGCGGTCATGGCCGACTTCAAGGCGGGGACGATCGACGTCCTCGTCGCCACGAGTCTCGTCGAGGTCGGCATCGACGTGCCCAACGCGACGGTGATGCTGGTCGAGGGCGCCGAGCGCTTCGGCCTCGCCCAGCTCCATCAGCTTCGCGGCCGTGTGGGCCGGGGCACGGCGCGCTCGTACTGCCTGCTTTTCTCGAGCGCCGAGAGCGGCGCGGCCAAAGCCCGGCTCGAGGCCCTCCTCGAGACCAACGACGGGTTCGAGCTCGCCGACCGCGACCTCGAGATCCGCGGCGAGGGCCAGGTCATGGGCGCGCGGCAGGCGGGCGTGCCCGACCTCAAGCTCGCCCGCCTGGCTCGCGACCGCGACGCCCTCGTGCGCGCCCGGGCGCTCGCCACGACGATCCTCGACGCCGACGGCGAGCTCGCCGGCCCGACCAACGCGCCCCTCAAGGCGGCGGTCGACGAGGCCTTCGGCGACGAGCTCGCGTGGCTGCTGCGCGCCTGAACCTTGCCGGCGCTCCCGTATACTGCGGTGCTATGAGAGCCCGCGAGATCATCACCGCGCACACGAACACCGACTTCGACGCGTTCGCGGCCACGGTGGCGGCGCGCAAACTGTACCCCGAAGCGGTCATCAGCCTGGGGGGCTCGGTCAACCGCAACGTGCGCGAGTTCCAGGCCCTGTACGCCGACCTCGTGCCGGTCGTCGACCCGGCCGACGTCGACCTTGACGCCGTCCGCCGCCTGATCCTGATCGACACCGTCCATGCCGGCCGCATCGGCGAGCTCGCTCCGCTCTGCGAGCGGGACGACGTCCAGGTGGTGGCGTTCGACCACCACGGCCTCGACGGAGCGCCGCCGCCGTTCATCAGCCCGGAGAACCTCGTCACCGCGACGACGGGGTCGCTCGTGACGCTGATGCTGCGCATCATCGTCGCGCGTGGGATCGAGGTCACGCCGTTCGAGGCCACCGTGTTCGCCATGGGCATCCACGAGGACACCGGCTCGCTGGCCTTCTCGACCACGACGCCGGCGGACGCCGAGGCGCTGGCATACTGCATGCGCCACGGCGCCGACCCGGCGCTGCTCGAGAAGTGGCTGACGAACGCCCTCACGGTGCCGCAGCGCCACACTCTCGCCGCGGCGCTCGACGCCTGCGAGGACCTTGGACTGCCGGGCGCGACGGTGCTCCTCGCCGCGCTGCGCGAGGAGCTCTACGTCGAGGGCGTGAGCGTCGTGGCGCACCGGGTGATGGACCTCACGGGCTGCGATGCGTTCTTCCTGCTCGTGGCCATGGAGAACCGGGTGTTCGTGACGGCGCGCAGTCGCGGCGGCCGTTTGGACGTCGCCGCCGCGCTCGCCGCGCTCGGCGGCGGCGGGCATGCGGCCGCCGCCTCGGCGGTCGTCAAGGACCAGCCGCTCGAGGCGGTCAGGGCGGCCCTCGTCCCTGCTGCCGCGGCCGCCCTGGCGCCGGTCGTGACGGTCGCCGACGTCATCGCCCCGGGTCTGCACGCCGTGAGCATCGACGAGTCCGTGGACGCGGCCGCCATCGCCTGCCGGCGCCTCGACATCGACGGTCTCGTCGCTCTCGACGGCGATCGGCTCGTCGGGACCGTGTCCCTGGCGGATCTGGACCGGGCGGCGGGCCACGGCCTCGGCCATGCCCCGATCAAGGCCGTCATGATGTCGGGCGTCGCCTGCGTGTCCGCCGACGAACCCCTGGACCATGCGGCGCGAGTGATCGCCGCCGGGTCGCTGGGGTGGGTCCCCGTGGTACGCCCCGGCCCCGAGGCGTCGGACCGCGCGCCACGCCGCGCCGACGTCGTCGGCATGGTGACGCGACGTGAGGCGGTCGGCCGGCGGCCGGCCGAGCCGCCGCCGGTCGAGGCGGCGACGAACGTGGCCGGCCGCCTCGCCTCGCTGGGTCTCGACGACCTTTTCGAGCAGATCCAGGCCGTCGCCGTCGAGGCACGCGGCGTCTACCTCGTCGGAGGAGCCGTGCGCGACCTGCTGTTGGGCGAACCGCACGTCGACCTCGACATCGCCGTGGAGGGCGACGGCATCGCGGTCGCCCAGGCGCTGGCGCGGCGTGTCAAGGGTCGCGTGCGCGCCCACGAGAAGTTCGGCACCGCGGTCGTGGTGATCCCCAGGGAGGACGGCCGCGAGGTGCGCGTCGACGTCGCCTCGACGCGCTCGGAGTCGTACGACTACCCGGCCGCGCTGCCCAAGGTCGAACACGCGACGATCCGCAGTGACTTGGCGCGGCGCGACTTCACGATCAACGCCATGGCCGTGTCGCTGAAGCCCGATTCCTACGGCGCCCTGCTCGACTTCTTCGGTGGGCTCGGCGACCTCGAGTCGCGGCGCATCGTCGTCCTCCACAATCTCAGCTTCATCGAAGACCCGACCCGCATCCTGCGCGCGATCCGCTACGAGAACCGCTACGGCCTGCGCATGGACGCCCACACCTACAACCTCGCTTGCGCCTGCAGCGCGATGGACCTCGTCGGCGACCTCTCGTCGGCGCGCCTGCGCGACGAGCTCCTCCTGCTGCTCGACGAAGACAAGGTGGACTTCTCGCTGCGCCGGCTCGAGGAGCTCGGGCTCACGGTCTCCATCCACGGCCGGCTGCGGGCCGGTGCACCGGAACGGGCTCTCGTCAGGCGCGCCGACGCCCTTCGCCGGCGCCACAACCTGGAGGCCGAGGTGCCCGCCTGGCGCCTGCGACTCGTCGTGCTGCTGCACGACCTCGCCCCGGAAGAGACGGCGGCGTGGGCGCGGCGCATGCGCATCCGGCGCCGCGACGCCGAGGTGCTCGAGCGCGCGGGCGTCGTCGCTCGGCGACTCGCCGCGCGCATCGCCCGCGGCCCGACCGAGGCCGAAGTGTACGACCTCGCCGAGGGCCAGCCGCTCGAGGCGCTGCTCGTCGCCATGGCCGCGGACGAGACCGGGATCGCCGCCGACCGTCTCGGGCGCTTCCTCGATGTGAGCCGTCACGTGCGTCTCGAGATCAGCGGCGACGACCTCCTCGCCATGGGCATGCCCTCCTCGCCGCGCCTCGGCGAGGTCCTGCGCACGGTGCTGCACCTGAAGCTGAACGGGGTCGTCGCCGGCCGCGACGAGGAGCTCGCCGCCGCTCGCCTGCAGTGGGACGCGCGATGAGCGGCGACCTCCTCGTCGCCTTCATCATCGTCCTGCCCATCCTTCTCGTCAGCCTGGTCCTGCACGAGCTCGCCCACGGCTGGGCGGCGGCGCGCATGGGAGACGGGACGGCGCGTGAGCAGGGACGGCTGTCGTGGAACCCCTTGCGCCATCTGGACGCGCTGGGGACGATCATGCTCGTGGTGTCGTTCCTGGGCTCGGGCGGCCAGTTCCTCCTGGGCTGGGCGCGCCCGGTCCCGGTCTCGCCCTGGCGCTTCCGGGACCCTCAGCGCGGCATGATGGTCGTCGGCGCGGCCGGGCCCGCGGCCAACGCCGGCCTGGCGCTGGCCTCGGTCGCCGGCGTCTGGCTCACGTACGGGCCCGTGCCGCTGCTCGCCCAGATGTTCGCGCTCACGTTCTCGCTGAACCTCGTCCTCGGCTTGCTGAACCTCTTGCCGGTGCCTCCCCTGGACGGCTCGCGCATCGTCGGCGGGCTCCTTCCGCGGCGCCTCTGGATCAAGTGGATGAGTCTCGACCGGTACGGCGATGTGGTCTTCCTCGTCCTGATCGTCGTCCTCATCGCCGTGCCGAGCGTCTTCGAAGCGACCTTCGGGGCGGTGCTCCGCTGGGCGTGGGGCATGTTGCCGTAGACTGCTCCTGCGAGACGCCGGTCGACGGATGCCCCAAGACAGGTCGCGTGGCGCGAGAGGATCGGCAAGGGAAGGGCGTGGAGGTCGAGGCAGCAAGGGAAGGGCGTGGAGGTCGAGGTGAAGAAGTACGAAGGCAGCGCCGAACAGGTGAGGGAACGGTTCGCGGAGGTGTGCGCACGCGTCGCCGCCGCGGCGCGCACGGCAGGGCGCAGCGCCGCCGACGTCGAGGTCCTCGTGGCGACCAAGTACGTGGACGTGGACGGCCTCGCCGCCCTTCACGAGGCGGGCATCCGCCTGATCGGCGAGAACCGGGCGCAGGACCTCGTCGAGAAGCAGGCGCGCTGGGGCGACGCCTTCACCTATGACTTCATCGGCCACCTCCAGAGCCGGAAGACGAAGGTCGTCCTGCCGCTCGTACGTCTCATCCATTCGGTCGCCAGCCTCAGCGTCGTCGACGAGATCGAGCGCCGCGCGGCAGGACCCCGGGACGTCCTTCTCGAAGTCAACATCGGCGGCGAGCAGACGAAGTCGGGGGTGGCGCCGGAAGAGGTCGACCGCTTCCTCGAGGCGACCGCAGCGGCGGAGAAGGTGCGCTTCTGCGGCCTCATGTGCATGCCGCCGTTGGTTGAGGAGGCGGAACAGGCGCGGCCGTACTTCGCGCGCACGCGCGAGCTGGCCGCGCGTCTTTCCGCCGATTGGGCCGGCAAGTATACTTTCCGGCGATTGTCAATGGGAACGAGCGCTGACTACGAGGTCGCCGTCCAGGAGGGCGCCACCATCGTGCGCGTGGGAAGCGTCCTGTTCTGACGGGCTGCTTGGAGGGACCATGGGGCTCGGCGACACGTGGCACAAGGTAGCGGTCTACTTCGGCATCGCCGACGAGGAGGATGAGGTCTACGACGAGGACGAGACCCTCGCCCCGCACGAGGAGCTCGAGCGCTCGTACCAGGAGCGTCCGAACGTGCGCAAGCTGAGCGCGTCTCGAGGGCGCTCCGACTACGACGAGATCTTCAGCGACGAGCAGGTGCGGCGCCCGTCCTCGCGTGTCGTGCGCCCGCTCGAGGCGGCGCGCGCGACCAAGGTCGAGGTCCATCTCGTCATCCCCAAGAACTTCAACGACGCCCAGCAGGTGGCGGACAAGTTCAAGGTGGACGTGCCGGTGATCCTCAACTTGCAGGGGGCCGACACCGAGCTCGCCAAGCGCCTCATCGATTTCTCCAGCGGGTTGACATACGCATTGGACGGGGGGATGCAGCGGGTGGCCGACAAGGTCTTCCTGCTCACGCCGCGCAACGTCGAGGTCTCCGCCGAAGAGAGAGCCCGTCTCCTCGAGAAGGGCTTCTTCAACCAGTTCTAGGGTCGCCGGTCGCCGGCGGCCCTCACACCGGGCTCCGGACGGGGTCCGTGAGCGTTACGGGCCTCGGACGGGGTCCGTGAGCGTAGCCGGGAGCAAGCGTCCGGGCGTCCGAGGCGGCGCCCCAGGAGGGGTCCGGGATGAAGCTGACGCCACTCGACATCCGCCACAAAGAGTTCAAGCGCGTGATGCGCGGTTACGCCGACGTCGAGGTCGACGAGTTCCTCGACGACGTCGCGGACGAGTTCGAGCGCCTGTTCAAGGAGAACATCGACCTCACCGAGCGTGTCGAGGGACTCGACGAGAAGGTCGGGCAGTACCGGCGCATAGAAGAGACGCTGCAGAAGACCCTGGTCTCGGCGCAGCAGTCGGCCGAGGAGCTCAAGGCGAACGCGACCAAGGAGTCGCAGCTCATCCTCCGCGATGCCGAGCTCAAGGCGCGCCAGATGGTGAGCGACCTGTACACCGAGCGGCAGAACCTCGAGAAGCAGATCCAGGCGTTGCGCGGTGTCGAGCAGGACCTCCGCCTGCGACTGCGCACGATGTTGCAGAGCTTCCTCAAGCAGCTCGAGGAAGCGCCTGTGGTCGTCGCCGACGCGTCGGTGGTCGACGATTTCGCCGACCGCGCCCGCGCCATCAAGGAGGCGATCGCCCGCGAGGACACCGTGGTCGTGCCCGCAGGCGCGGCGCCGTCTGCGGAGCCCGAGCCGGCCGCGCCCGCGGAGCCCGAACCGGCTGCGCCTGAGGAGGACGAGGCGACGCGGCTCGCGACCGTCGCGGGCGATGCCGGCGACGCAGGAGCGGGACGGCTCGTGGTGGGCGACGACGACCTGCTCGCCGACGTGGACGCGGGAGTGAACGAAGACGAGTTCAAGTGGTGAGTCGCCGCTGACGGCGGCGGAGGATGGCGTCACGCTGGCGGTCTGGGCGACCCCCGGAGCCTCGCGGAGCGAGGTAACGGAGGTCGCCGAAGGCTGGGTCCGCGTGCGTCTCCGGGCGCCGGCGCGCGAGGGGAAGGCGAACGCCGAGCTCGCGCGCCTGCTGGCCGCCAAGCTGGGCGTGCGGGCGGAAGACGTGCACTTGAGGGCGGGCGCGCACGGCCGCCGCAAGACGGTCCACGTGCGCGGTGTCGACGTGGCCGCCGCGCGCGCGAGGCTCGAGTCGTAGAGTCCGGTCTCATCGAGGAGGTCCGCTCATGGCCAAGCTGGCCTATTGCAAGGTGTGCAGAGCGACATATCCCTTGGCGGTGGTCCACCCGGACGTCGGCCGCACCGGCAAAGCGAAGGAACCCGCCTGTCCTATGGGCCACACCGACATCGAAGAGATTGACACGCTCCCCAAGCGCCCCAGAGCCAAGAAGTAGCGGCCGGACGACGGCGCTCGCCCTGAGCGTCGCCGGCCTGGTCGTGCTCGCCGATCAGGCCTCGAAGTGGCTCGTGCGGCGCGCCGTGGAGGACCTGCCCTTCGACGTAGGGTGGGGGTTCGGCATCCATCTCGTCTGGAACCGTGGGGTCGCGTTCGGGCGTCTGGCCCAGGGCGGGGAAGCGCTGCTCGTCGTCGTGGCCGTGCTCGCCGCGGCGATCGTCGCCGTCCTCGTGCTCGGGCCGCCGGCGTACCGTCTCGGGCTGGGGATCCTGCTCGGCGGCGCGCTGGGGAACCTAATCGACCGCGTGCGCCTCGGCGCCGTGGTCGACTTCATCGACGTCCCGTGGTGGCCGACGTTCAACTTCGCTGACGTCGCCGTCGTCGTCGGTGTCGCCCTCGTGGTGTGGGCGGTGCTCCGTGCGGGACATGCCTGAGGCCCAGTCGTTCGTCGTGACGAGGGACGAGGCAGGGCGCCGCCTCGACGTCGTCCTCGCCGCGCGCGCCGAAGTGGCGCGCAGCGCCGCGGCGCGCCTCGTCGCCGCCGGCGCGGCCCTCGTGGACGGGAGGCCGGCGCGCAAGGGGCACGTCGTGCGCGCCGGCGAGACGGTGTCCTGGACGCCGACGCCGCAGGAGTCTCCCGCGCTCGTCGCCGAGGACGTGCCCGTGCGCATCGTCTACGAGGACGACTGGATCCTCGTCGTCGACAAGCCGGCCGGCGTCGTCGTCCACCCCGCGCCGGGCCACGAGCACGGCACCCTCGTGCAGGGTCTCGTGGGCCGTGGCCTGGGCGGCGGCCACGGCCGCCGCCCAGGTATCGTCCACCGTCTGGACAAGGAGACCTCCGGCCTGCTCGTCGTCGCCCGCCGCGAGGACGCCTACCGCCGCCTGGTCGCGGACATGGCCCGGCGTCGGGTCAGCCGGGTGTACCTCGCCCTGCTGAGTGGGTCGCTGCCCCAGGACGAGGGCACGGTGGACGCCCCCATCGGACGGCACGTCCGTGACCGCAAGCGCATGTCCGTCCACACCGCCCACGCCCGGCCGGCGGTGACCCACTTCCGCGTCCTCGAGCGGGCCGCGGGCTTCACGCTCGCCGAGGTCCGCCTCGAGACGGGGCGCACCCACCAGATCCGCGTCCACATGGCCGCCCTCGGCTTTCCCGTCGCCGGCGACGTCACCTACGGGGGGCAACCACGGCCGGCCGGCCTCGAGCGCCACTTCCTGCACGCCGCGCGGCTCGCCTTCCCTCACCCCGAGGACGGGCGTCCGCTGGCGTTCGCGGCGCCGTTGCCGGCCGAGCTCGTCCGGTTCCTGGACGAGCTCGGCATGACGGCGCCTGCCGGCGACATGCCGTCCGGGCCGGCCTGCGGCTCGACGCCGTCGTCGGGCGCGCGGTAAGCTCGCCGGCATCCGACGTCCCCTGAGGAGGCGTGACGACATGAGCGATGCCCTCTCGGCTGTGCCCTCCCCCCACAACGAGCCCGTCCTGGGCTACGCTCCGGGCTCGCCGGAGCGCGCCGCCCTCAAGGCGCGGCTCGCGGCGATGGCGGCAGAACGTGTCGAAGTCCCCTGCGTGATCGGTGGGCGCGACGTGCGCACCGGCCGCACGGCGCCCGCCGTGATGCCACACGACCACCACCATGTCCTCGCCGACGTCCACCTCGCCGGCGGGGCGGAGGTCGGGGCGGCGATCGCCGCCGCCGGCGAGGCATGGCACGACTGGAGCCGCATGCCATGGGAGGAGCGCCTCGCCGTGTTCCTGCGCGCCGCCGACCTGCTGTCGGGACCTTGGCGCCACACGGTCAACGCGGCGACCATGCTCGGCCAGTCGAAGACGGTCCATCAGGCCGAGGTCGACGCGGCTTGCGAACTCGCCGACTTCTGGCGCTTCAACCCGTTCTACGCGACGCAGATCTACGCCGACCAGCCGGTGTCGGCCCCCGGGACTTGGAACCGCATGGACTACCGTCCCCTCGAAGGGTTCGTCTTCGCCGTCACGCCGTTCAACTTCACGTCCATCGCCGGCAACCTGCCGACCGCGCCGGCGATGATGGGCGACACCGTCGTCTGGAAGCCGGCCTCGACGAGCATGCTGAGCGCCTACTACGTCCTGCGCCTGCTCGAGGAGGCCGGCCTGCCGCCGGGCGTGGTCAACCTCGTCTACGGCCGGGGAGGCGAGGTCGGCGCCCCGGCGCTGGCCCATCCGCGCCTCGGCGGCGTCCACTTCACCGGATCGACGGCCGTCTTTCGCGAGATCTGGCGCACCGTGGGCGGCGGCATCGAGCGCTATGCCGACTACCCGCGCATCGTGGGCGAGACCGGCGGCAAGGACTTCATCGTCGCCCACCCCACGGCCGACGTCGACGCGCTCGTCACCGCCGCCGTGCGTGGCGCCTTCGAATACCAGGGGCAGAAGTGCTCGGCGGCGTCGCGCCTGTACGTGCCGCGCTCGCTGTGGCCCCGGGTGCGCGAGCGTCTCGTCGCCGACGTCGAGAGCATCCGCATGGGCGACATCGCCGACTTCACGAACTTCATGGGCGCGGTCATCGACGCGGCGAGCTTCGCGACGCAGCGACAGGCGATCGCCGACGCCGAGGCCGACCCACACACCGAGGTCCTGGTCGGCGGCCAGTGCGACGACAGCGTCGGCTACTTCGTGCGCCCGACGGTGCTCGTGACGTCCGACCCGTCGTTCCGCACCATGCGCGAGGAGCTGTTCGGGCCGGTGCTGACGACTTTCGTGTACGACGACGATGCCTGGGACGAGACGTTGCGCCTCGTCGACTCGTCGACGCCCTACGGTCTCACGGGGGCCGTGTTCGCGCGCGACCGGGCGGCGATCGTCCACGCCGCCGAGGTCCTGCGCCACGCCGCGGGCAACTTCTACGTCAATGACAAGCCGACCGGTGCTGTGGTCGGCCAGCAGCCCTTCGGTGGTTCGCGAGCCTCGGGGACGAACGACAAGGCCGGCTCCAGGTGGAACCTCATGCGCTGGGTCAGCCCGCGGGCGACGAAGGAACTGTTCGACCCGCCGAGGGATTACCGCTACCCGTTCCTCGCCCCCGACGAGTAAGGCCCGCGGCCAAAGCCCCGTCTCCGGCGCGCCGGACGAGACGGCGATGCCCGCCCGGCGGGCGCGGACACGCGCCGGGCGGCGGGTCGACGACAGTTGACCCGCCGCCCCGTGGTTGCTAAAGTCCGTCTCGACCTTTAACCGTGTCCAGCGAGACCGAAAGGGGGTGGACGACGCTGCCGTACCGCGAGCCGGTGCCGGTGGCGTTTTTCTATGCCTGAGACCAGACCTGCGGGCGAGACCGTCGTCATGACGGCCGACCAGATGGGGCGCACGCTGGTGCGCATCGCCCACGAGATCCTCGAGAAGAACCCCGGCGTCAGGGAGCTCGCCGTCGTGGGCATCCACACCCGCGGCGCCTTCCTCGGCGCCCGCGTCCATCGCCTGCTCTGCGAGTTCGGCGGGCGCGAGTACAAGTCCGGCAACCTCGACATCTCCTTCTACCGCGACGACGTCGCCGCGCGCGGCAAGGTGGGGATCATCCCCCGGACCCCACAGCCGGTGGTAAAGGACACCGACCTGCCCTTCGCCGTCGAAGGCGCGACCATCGTCCTCGTCGACGACGTGCTCTACACGGGACGCACGATCCGCGCCGCGATCGAGGCGCTCTTCGACTTCGGGCGGCCGGCTCGCGTGCAGCTCGCGGTCCTCGTCGACCGCGGCCACCGCGAGCTGCCCATCCGTCCCGACTACGTGGGCAAGAACCTGCCCACGGCGCCGCACGAGCGCATCGACGTGCGCCTCGAGGAGTGCGACGGCGTCGACGAAGTGGTGCTCGTGCAGGCCGGGGAGGGGAGCGACGATGGCCAAGCGTGACCTCATCTCCATCGAGGACCTCTCACGCGAGCAGGTCGAGCTGCTGCTCGACACCGCGGAGAGCTTCCTTCCCGTCCTGCAGCGCGACATCAAGAAGGTGCCGACCCTCCGCGGCCGCACCATCGTCAATCTCTTCTGGGAAGCCTCGACGCGCACCTCGTCGAGCTTCGATCTCGCCGCCAAACGACTTTCGGCCGACACCATCGCCCTCAAGGCGAGCGGCTCGGCGGTCGAGAAGGGCGAGACCCTCAAGGACACCGCCATCACCCTCTCGGCCTACGGCCCCGACATCATCGTCATGCGCCACCCCTCGGCGGGGGCCTGCCAGGTGCTCTCGGCCAACACCGAGGCCAGCGTGATCAACGCCGGCGACGGCAAGCACCAGCACCCGACGCAATGCCTGCTCGACCTCTTCGCCCTGCGCCAGACCTTCGGCCGTGACCTCGGCGGCATGAAGGTCGCGATCGTCGGCGACATCCTGCACAGCCGCGTGGCCCGCAGCGACATCATGGGCTTCCAGTTGCTCGGCATGGACGTCACCCTCGTGGGCCCGCCGACCCTGATCCCGCGCGGGATCGACCAGATGGGCGTCCGGGTCGAGCACGACATCGCACGCCTGCGCGACGCCGACGTCATCTACCTGCTCCGCATCCAGAAGGAACGCATCAGCGAGGGCGCGAACTTCCTGCCCTCGCTGCGTGAGTACAGCCGACTTTACGGCATGACCCGGGCGCGGTTGCGGCCGGGGCAGCGGGTCATGCATCCCGGCCCCATCAACCGCGGCGTCGAGATCGGCCCGGACATCGCCGACGACGACGAGAACCTCATCGCCCTGCAGGTGTTCAGCGGCCTCGCCGTGCGCATGGCGATCCTGTACCGGACGGTCGTCGGCTACAGCGACGCCGGCAGCGAGGAGGTGCTCTGATGGATCGCACGTGGCACAAGCCGCTGCCGGCCGCCGACCTGCTGTTGCGCGGGGGCCGGGTGGTCGACCCGCGGAGCGGTATCGACGCCGTGCAGGACGTGCTCGTCAAGCGGGGCAGGATCGCCGAGACCGGGGCGGCGATCACGGCGCCGAAGGGCGCCCGAGAAGTCGACGTCACGGGCATGCTCGTCCTTCCCGGCTTCGTCGACCTGCATGCGCACCTCCGCGCCCCGGGACGTGAGGACGAGGAGGACGTCGCCAGCGGGACTCTCGCCGCCGCCGCGGGCGGTTACGTGCGCGTCTTCGCGATGGCCAACACGGACCCCGCGATCGACACGGCGGCCGGCCTGCGGGGGATGGCCGACGTCGCCCGCGCCGAGGCCGTCGTCCCCCTCGGCTTCTACGGCGCCGTGACCCGCGGGCTCAAGGGTGAGCAGCTCACCGAGATGGCCGAGCTCGCGGAGGCCGGCGCGGTCGCCTTCAGCGACGACGGCCGGCCTCTGGCCACGGCCGTCCTCGTTCGTCGCGCCCTCCAGTACGCCAAGATCACCGGCCGGGTGGTCGCTGTCCACGGACAGGACGACTCGCTGTTCGCCGGCGGCCAGATGCACGAGGGGCCCGTGTCGGCGCGTCTCGGGCTGGCGGGCATCCCGTCGCTGTGCGAGAGCCTCGATGTCGCCCGCGCCCTCGACATGGCGGCCTACGAGGCGGCGCCGCTACACGTCCATCATGTGAGCGCGGCGGCAAGCCTCGAGGCCCTGAGCCGCGCCAAGTCGACCGGTCTCAAAGTGACCGCCGAGGCCACGCCGCACCACCTGACGATGACCGACGAGGCGGTCGTCAGTCTCGACAGCAACGTGAAGATGAACCCGCCCCTGCGCGAGGAGGACGATCGTCAGGCCCTCGTGAAGGCGCTCAAGTCGGGGCTCGTCGACTGCGTGGCCACCGACCACGCCCCGCACGCCCCGATGAGCAAGGACGTGCCCTTCGAGGAGGCGGCCTTCGGCACGACCGGCCTCGAGACGGCTTTCGCCGTCCTCTACACGGACCTCGTCAAGAGGCGCGCTCTCGACCTGGGTACGCTCGTCACCCGTATGAGCCAGGCGCCGGCGGCGATCGCCGGCGGGGAACCGCCGGCGATCAGGCCCGGCGCCCTCGCCGACCTGTGCGTCGTCGACCCGCGAGCGACGTGGACGGTCACCGTCGAGGGCTTCAAGTCGAAGTCGGCGAACAGTGCCTTCCTGGGCCGCCGGCTCACCGGGCGCGTCAAGCTGACCGTCGCCGCCGGACGGGTCGCCTGGGAGGACGATGCCTGAGCCGGCCTTGATCGTCCTCGAAGACGGGGCAAGCTTCACCGGCGAGGCCCTCACCGGCCACGGCATGGCGGGGGGCGAGTTCGTCTTCAACACGAGCATGTCCGGCTACCAGGAGATCGTCACCGATCCCTCGTACGCCGGGCAGGTCATCGCGTTCACGTTCCCCATGAACGGTGACTACGGGGTCGATCCGGCGCGCGACGAGTCGGCCCGGGCGTACGCCCGGGCGGTCGTCGCGCGCTCCCTCGTCAACTACCGTTACAACCACGCCTCGAGTGGTTCGTGGCTGGAGTGGCTCGCCGACCACGACGTGCTCGCCGTCGGCGGCGTCGACACCCGGGCCCTGACGCGGCACTTGCGCGACAAGGGCGCCCTGCGCGGCGTCGTCAGCGCGGGCGGCGGCGACGTCAAGTCGTTGCGCGCCGCCGCCCGCCGCCTGCCGCGCATGAGCGGCCTCGACCTGGCGAGCAGGGTAACCTGCACGGCGCGCTATGAGCGGCCGGCGGCCGGGGGCGAGCGCTTCCACGTCGTCGCCCTCGACCTCGGCGTCAAGCGGGCGATGCTCGGGTATCTCAGCGCCGCCGGGATGCGCGTGACCGTCGTCCCGGCGGGGACGAGCGCGCGCGAGATCGTCAAGCTCGCCCCCGACGGCGTGTTCCTCTCGAACGGTCCCGGCGACCCGGCGGCCGTCACCTCCGTCGTCAAGACGGTGCAGCGCCTGCTCGGCAAGGTGCCCGTCTTCGGCATCTGCCTCGGCCACCAGCTCCTGGCGCTCGCCCTCGGGTACTCGACGTACAAGCTGAAGTTCGGCCATCGCGGCGCGAACCACCCCGTGAAGGACCTGCGCACCGGCGTCATCGAGATCACGACGCAGAACCACGGCTTCGCCGTACGGGACGACGGCGAGGAGCACGGCGACGCGACGGTCACGCACGTGGACCTCAACGACGGCACGGTGGAGGGCGTCGCGGCGCCGGGCCAGTACGCCTTCTCCGTCCAGTACCACCCGGAATCGTCGCCGGGCCCACATGACTCGCTGTACCTGTTCGAGCGCTTCGCCGCCGAGATGACGCGTTTCCGGGAGCGCTCCTGATGCCGCGGCGCGACGATCTCCGCAAGATCCTCATCATCGGCTCGGGGCCGATCGTCGTCGGCCAGGCCTGCGAGTTCGACTACTCGGGCACGCAGGCCTGCAAGGTCCTCCTCGAGGAGGGGTACGAGGTCGTGCTCGTCAACTCGAACCCCGCGACGATCATGACCGACCCGGACATGGCGACGCGCACGTATGTCGAGCCGCTGGACGTGGCCACCCTGACGCGCATCATCGAGACCGAACGGCCGGACGCGCTGCTGCCCACGCTCGGCGGCCAGACGGCCTTGAACCTCGCTACCGAGCTGGACGAGGCCGGCGTCCTCGACCTCTGGGAGGTCGAGACGATCGGCGCCGACATCGCGGCGATCCGCCGCGCGGAGGACCGGGAGGCGTTCCGCGCCGCTATGGAAGAGATCGGCCTGCGCGTGCCGCGCAGCGTCATCGTCCGCAGTCTGGCCGAGGCTGAGGCGGCGGCCGACGAGCTTGGGCTTCCGCTCGTCGTCCGCCCCGCCTACACCCTCGGCGGCAGGGGCGGCGGCATCGCGCACGACGGCGACGCCCTGCGTCGCATCGTCGCCGGAGGCCTGCGCCTGAGCCCGATCTCGCAGGTCATGCTCGAGGAGTCGGTCGCCGGCTGGCACGAGTTCGAGCTCGAGGTGATGCGCGACAAGGCCGACAACGTGGTCGTCGTCTGCTCCATCGAGAACGTCGACCCGATGGGCGTCCACACCGGGGACAGCGTCACCGTCGCCCCGGCCTTGACGCTGACCGACCCGCAGTACCAGGAGCTGCGCGACGCGGCGAAAGCGATCGTGCGCAAGATCGGCGTCGACACGGGGGGCTCCAACGTCCAGTTCGCCGTCCACCCCGGTACCGGCGAGGTCGTCGTCATCGAGATGAACCCGCGCGTGTCGCGGTCGTCGGCGCTGGCCTCGAAGGCCACGGGCTTCCCGATCGCCAAGATCGCCGCCCGCCTCGCCATCGGCTACACCTTGGACGAGATCACGAACGACATCACGGGCAAGACCCCGGCGAGCTTCGAGCCGACCCTCGACTATGTCGTCGTCAAGATGCCCCGCTGGGCGTTCGAGAAATTCCCTCTCGCCGAACGCGAGCTCACCACGCACATGAAGAGCGTCGGCGAAGTCATGGCCATCGGCCGGACCTTCAAGGAGGCCTTCCTCAAGGCGTTGCGCTCGCGCGAGCTCGAGACGCCGCGCGACCTGCCCGCCACGAAGACCGATCTGGCCAGGGCGCTCGCTGTCCCGTGCGCCGAGCGTCACGACCTCATCCTGCAGGCCTTCCGCGCCGGGATGACCGTCGCCGAGGTGCAGGAGCTCACGATGATCTCGCCGTTCTTCCTCGCCGAGCTGCGCGACATCGTCGAGCTCGAGGACGAGGTGCGTCAGAGCGGCGGCCTCGGCCCGGACCTGCTCCGCCGCATGAAGCGCTACGGCTTCTCCGACCGCCGCCTCGGCGAGCTGACCGGCAGGAGCGAGCGCGAGGTGCGGGCCCTGCGCCTCGAGCACGGCGTGACACCGGTGTTCAAGGCGGTCGACACGTGCGCCGCCGAGTTCGCGGCGGAGACGCCCTATTACTATTCGACCTACGAGGACGAGAACGAGGCGTCGCCGGGAGAGCGCGAGCGCGTCGTGATCCTCGGCAGCGGTCCCAATCGCATCGGCCAGGGCATCGAGTTCGACTACTGCTGCGTACACGCCGCGATGACGGCCCGGGCGATGGGCTACGAGGCGGTCATGGTCAACTGCAATCCCGAGACGGTGTCGACGGACTACGACACCTCCGATCGCCTCTACGTCGAGCCGCTCACCTTCGAGGACGTCATGAACGTCGTCGTCAACGAGCGGCCGAAGGGCGTCATCGTGCAGTTCGGCGGGCAGACGCCGCTCAGGATCGCCGCCGACCTCGACGCGGCCGGGGTCCCGATCCTCGGTACGCCACAGTCCTCGATCGACCTGGCCGAGGACCGCGGTCGTTTCGGCGCCCTGCTCCCCGAGCTCGGCATCCGCTGCCCGGAGTACGGCCTGGCGACGACGGCCGACGAGGCGGCGAAGGTGGCGGACGAGATCGGGTTCCCCGTGCTCGTCCGCCCTTCGTACGTCCTCGGCGGGCGCGCCATGGAGATCGTCTATACCCATGACGAGCTCGTCCGCTATATGGAGAGCGCCGCCCGCGTGAGCCCCGACCACCCGGTGCTCATCGACCGCTTCCTCGAGGACGCGATCGAGGTCGACGTGGACGCCCTCAGCGACGGCGAGGACGTGTACGTCGGCGCCGTCATGCAGCACGTCGAGGAGGCCGGGGTGCACTCCGGCGACTCGGCCTGCGTCATCCCCTCCCTGTCGCTGGGCGAGGGCACGCTCGAGCAGGTCCGTCGCCAGACGCGGCAGCTCGCTGTGGCGCTGGGCGTGCGCGGGCTCATCAACGTCCAGTTCGCCTTCCAGGACTATCGACTGTACGTCCTCGAGGTGAACCCGCGCGGCTCGCGCACCGTCCCTTTCGTGAGCAAGGCCACCGGCGTCCAGCTCGCCAAGCTCGCCACGCGCGTGATCCTCGGCGAGCGCGTGCGCGACTTCCATCTGCCCGATCGTCTCGTGCCCGAGCACGTCAGCGTCAAGGAAGCGGTGCTTCCCTTCGACCGCTTCCCGGGGAGCGACACGCGCCTGGGACCGGAGATGAAGTCGACCGGGGAGGTCATGGGGATCGCCGACGACTTCCCGACGGCGTTCGGCAAGGCGCACGCCGCCGTCGGCGCGCCGCTGCCGCTCGAGGGCAGCGTCTTCCTCTCGGTCTGCGACAGCGACAAGTCGGCGGCGACCATCCTCGCCCAGCGCCTTCACGCGCTTGGGTTCACGATCTACGCGACGCGGGGCACGGCGACCGCCCTGACCAGCCTCGGCATCCCGGTGCGGGTCGTCAACAAGGTCTTCCAGGGCGAGCCGCACGTCGTGAACCTCATCGCCGGCGGCGAGGTCGTCCTCGTGATAAACACGCCGTTCGGGCGCAGCGCCCGCAGCGACGGCTACGAGATCCGTACCGCCGCCCTCGAGCGCGGCATACCTTCCATCACCACCCTCGCTGGCGCCTCGGCGGCCGTGTCCGCCATCGAGGCCGCTCGCCGGCCGCGCGTCTCGGTGCGCTGCCTGCAGGACCTGCACGCGACCATGGGGCGCGCCGCGACGGACGGACCGTGGCCGGGGATGAGGTCCGCGGAGGGGGCCTCATGACAGCCGCCGCGAGGAGTCCGCATCCGCGGCGCGCACGACCTGAGCGCGGCGAGCAGTGGGCCGAGACGAGCCGCTGCCGAGTGGTCGCCGCGCGCCGCTTCGGCGCGTTCACGGCCCTGGAGCTGCTCGCTCCGGAGATCGCGGCCGTAGCGTGGCCCGGACAGTTCGTGATGGTGAAGGTGCCCGGCTCCGGGTTCCTCCTGCGCCGTCCGTTCTCGGTGTTCACCGCCCGCGGCGACCGCCTCGGCCTGCTGATCGAGGCGCGGGGGCCGGGGAGCGAGCGCCTCGCCGACGCGCAGGTCGGCGAGGCGCTCGACCTCGCCGGCCCCCTCGGCGCAGGTTTCCCGCTGGAGGGCGTCCGCACAGCTCTACTCGTCGGCGGCGGCATCGGCTGCGCGCCGTTGCAGATGCTCACCGACGCGCTCGCCGGCCGCGGCGTCCCGGTGATGGCCGCGTTCGGGTTCCGCGACGGCCGCCAGGCGAGGGTGGCCGCCGCCTTCGACATCGAGCGCTTGTGGGTCGCGACCGAAGACGGCAGCGTCGGGCGGCCAGGCATGGTCAGTGACCTGCTCGCCGCCCTCGACGCGCCGCCGTCGGCCACCGTCTTCTGCTGTGGCCCTGCGGCGATGATCGCCGCGGTCCAGCGCTGGGCCGCCGGCGCCGGGCTGCGGGGCTACGCGTCCCTCGAGGCGCACATGGCCTGTGGTGTCGGCGCCTGCCACGGCTGCGTCGTGGCGACGAAGCGGGGCGCCCTGCGGGTCTGCAGCGAAGGCCCGGTGTTCGCGCTCGACGAGGTGGTGATCCCGTGAACCCGGCCGCTGTCGATCTGCGCGTACGCCTCGGTCGTCTCGAGCTCGAGCACCCGCTGGTCGACGCCTCCGGGACTTTCGACCTCGTCGAGACGGCGCGGCGCTCGCGCGGCGACTACGTCGCCGCCTTCCCGTATGCGGCCTACGTCCCCAAGACCGTGACTCTCGATGCCCGCGAGGGCGGTCCGCCGCCGCGCGTCACCGAGACGCCGTGTGGGATGATCAACGCCATCGGTCTCGAGAACCCGGGTGTCGCGGCGTTCCTCGAGGGCCTGTCGACGATCGTGGGACTGCGCCGGCCGGTCATCGTCAGCGTGGGCGGGAACGCAACGCAGGAGTACGCCGACGTCGTGCGCCGCGTCGAGACGGCTCTCGGCGAGGGGGCGAGGAGGTTCCCCGACGTCGCCGGCTACGAGCTCAACGTCTCGTGCCCGAACGTCCCCGGCGGCCTCGCGATCGGCGTCGACCCGCAGCTCACGGCGGAGGTCACGCGGGCGGCGCGCGCCGCGACGGGGCGCCTGCTGCTCGTCAAGCTGACGCCCAACGTGACCGACGTGCGCCCCGTGGCGCGCGCCGCCGTCGAGGCCGGCGCCGACGGTCTCTCGCTGGTCAACACCTTCCGCGCCATGGTCCTCGACCGTTCCAGCTTGCGACCCTTCCTCGGCAACAGCACCGGTGGACTTTCCGGCCCCGCGATCAAGCCGATCGCCCTGCGCATGGTCGCCGAGGTCGCCGAGGCCCTCCCGGGCGTACCGCTCGTCGGGATGGGCGGCATCATGACCGGTGTCGACGCCCTCGAGTTCATCGCCTGCGGCGCCACGGCGGTCGCCGTGGGCATGGCGAACTTCACAGGGCTCGAGGCGCCGCGGCGCATCCTCGATGGGCTGCGCGCGGAGTGCGCCGCGCGCGGGTTCGCGCGCGTCACCGACGCGCGTGGCGTCGCGCTCGCGCGCGGCGCCTGACGCGCGCCCGCCGGCCGATCCCGCGGTCCTCCGCAGCGGGCGGCAAAACACCCGCAAGCGAGGACGTTCCCCGGCGGCTCGCCTGTTGCCGCCGCCGACGTGCTTCACATATACTGGCGCCCGATGTCCCCCTCAGCGAAGCAGTTCAACACGGCCCCGGAGCGCTCCCTGGACCAGCGCAGGGAGGCGCTGTCACGGGCGAACGAGGTCCGCAGCCGACGGGCGGCGCTCAAGGGCCAGCTCAAGAGCGGTTCGGTGGGCATCCGCGAGGTCCTCGCCTCGCCCCCCGACTACCTGCTCACGGCCAAGGTGATCGACGTGCTCATGGCGGCCCCGAAGTGCGGGCGCGTCAAGTCGGCGAAGATCCTCGAGCAGTGCCGCATCAGCCCCAGTAAGACGGTGGGCGGACTGTCCGAGCGTCAGCGTTCCGAGCTGCTCGACTTCTTCGGGGGCTGACCCCATTCCGCGTGTCTTCGTGATCTCCGGACCGTCAGGCGCCGGAAAGGGGACCGTCATCGCCCTCCTTCGCCGTCGCCTCGGCGGACTCAGCCTCGCCGTGTCGGCTACGACCCGAGCTCCGCGGCCGGGCGAAGTCGACGGGCGCGAGTACCACTTCATGACCCGCGACGAGTTCGAGAGGGAGGTCGCGGCGGGGGCGTTCCTCGAGTGGGTAGAATACAGCGGTGCGCTCTATGGGACGCTGCGCCGCGAGGTCGAAGACAAGCTCGCCCGCGGCGACGACGTACTCCTCGAGATCGAGTTGCGCGGCGCCCGCGCGGTGCGTCGGGCGATGCCGGAGGCCGTGCTGGTGTTCATCGCCCCGCCGTCGCTCGACGAGCTCGGCCGCCGTCTTCGCGGACGCGGCACCGAGAGCGACGAGGCCGTTGCCCGCCGTCTCGAGATCGCCGCCGGCGAACTCGCCGCGGCGGACGAGTTCGACCACGTGGTCGTCAACGACGACGCCGAGCGCGCCGCGGCCGAACTGGCTGCGATCATCAGCGAAGAACGAAAGGAAGACTAGTGGACCGACCCCGGATCGACGAGGTCCTGCCCCGGGCGGGTGGCTCGCGCTACGCGCTGGTCATGATCGCCGCCAAGCGGGCGCGCCAGATCAACAACTACTACCACAGCCTCGGTGAAGGGACGCTCGGCATGGAGGAGCTGACCCCGCCGCTGGTGTCGACGCGCAGCACGAACCTGCTGACCATCGCTTTCGAAGAGATCGCCGACGGCAAGCTGGGTTTCAAGACTGGGGAGTGAGGGCGGCGCGGTGAACGGCGACGCGGCGCAAGGAGCCCAGGCCCCGACCGCCGGACGCAGCGTCCTCGTCGGCGTCAGCGGCGGCATCGCCGTCTACAAGGCGGTCGAGCTCGTGCGCCTTCTGGCGAAGGAGGGCCTCGCCCCCCGCGTCGTCGAGACGCCGGCGGCGCGCCGCTTCGTCATGCCGCTGACCTTCGCCGCCGTCGCCCAGACGGCGGTCCTCGACGACGAGACCGCCTGGCAGGGCGACCGCGGCTGGTTCCAGCACATCGAGGCGGCGCGCTCCGCGGATGTGATGGTCGTCGCTCCGGCGACGGCGAACACGCTCGCCAAGATGGCCGCCGGCGTCGCCGACAACCTGCTCACCGCGACCTACCTCGCCTTCCGTGGGCCCGTGATCGTCGCGCCGACGATGAACTGGGCCATGTACGAACACCCGGCGACCCAGGACAACCTGCGGACGCTCGCCGCCCGGGGCGTCGAGGTGCTCCCCGGCGAGCGCGGCGACCTCGCCTGCGGGGAGGAAGGCAGCGGGCGCATGGCGTCGCCCGAGGCCATCCTCATGGCCGTGCGCCGCGCCTTCGCCCGCGAGGCGCGAGGCCCGCTCGCGGGTCGGCGCGTCGTCGTCACCGCCGGCGGGACGCGCGAAGCTGTCGACGCCGTGCGCTTCATCGGCAACCGGTCGAGCGGCAAGATGGGGCGCGCGGTCGCCGACGAGGCGTACCTGCGCGGCGCCGACGTGGTCCTCGTGACGACGGTGCCGGCCGAGGCGGCGCCGTACGAGGTCGTCGCCGTCGAGAGCGCCGCCGACATGGCGGCGACGGTGAACGCGGCCACGGCGTCGGCCGACGTCCTCGTCATGGCGGCGGCGGTCGCCGACTTCAGGCCGCGCTCCACCCTCGCCGGCAAGATCGGCCGCGACGAGCGCGAGTCGCTCACCCTTGAGCTCGAGCGGACGGTCGATATCCTCGCCGCCGCGGCGCGCCCCGGGCTGCTGCGCGTCGGCTTCGCCGCCGAGGCGGGACCCCGGCTGGACCGGGCGCGCGCAAAGAGAGCGGCGAAGGGCGTCGACCTGCTCGTCTTCAACGACATCCTCGCTGCCGGCGTCGGGATCGGCGCCGACGACAACGAGATCACGATCATCGGCGCCGACGGCGAGACGCACGTGCCTCGGACCTCGAAGCGGACGTGCGCGGCGGCGATCGTCGACGCGATCGAGCGCGCCCTGAGAGGCTCTGCATGACACGCGCGCACGCTGAGGGGACCCGGCGATGAGCGCCACGCGCGCCGACGTGCTGTCGCTGATCGAGGCGCGCGTCGCCGACCAGAACCTGCGGCGCCACATGCTGGCCTGCGAGGCGATCATGCGCGCCCTCGCCGAGCGCTTCGGCGAAGACCCCGAACGGTGGGGTCTCGCCGGGCTCGCCCACGACCTCGATGCCGACGAGACCCGTGACGACTTCACGCGCCACGGCGCGGAAGCCGCCGCCGCCCTCACTGCCGCCGGGGCGCCCGCCGATGTCGCTCATGCCGTCGCCGCGCACAATCCCGCCACCGGCGTCGCCGCCGAGAGTCGCCTGGACGTCGCCCTCGTCGTCGCCGATCAGCTCAGCGGGCTCGTCACGGCGGCGGCCCTCATCCGCCCCGACAAGCAGCTCGCCGGCGTGCAGCTCAAGTCGTTGCGCAAGCGCTACCGCGAGGGCGCGTTCGCGCGCGGCGTCGACCGCGCCGCCATCGCGCGCTGCAGCGAGCTCGGCCTGGACCTTGACGAGGTGCTGGCGCTCGGTCTCGCCGCCATGCAGACGGTGGCGCCCGACCTCGGGCTCTGAGACGGTGGGGGAGAGGTGACGTCGATGCGCCGCGAGCCCGGTTTCGACGAGCACAGCGAGGCCTACGCCCTGTTCCGCCGGGGCATGGCCTTTCTCGACGCGCGGCATCCCGGGCAGGCGGCGCAGCTCCTCGAGCGCGCCCTCGCCCTCGAACCGGACCGCATGTCCATCCGCGAAGCGCTGGGACGCGCCCTGTTCGCGCTCGGGGAGACGTCGCGTGCGGCAGCCCAGTTCGAGGCCATCGTCGCCGCCGTCCCGGACAACGATTACGCGCAGTACGCGCTCGGGCGCTGCCTCGTGAAGATGGGCAGGGCGGCGGAGGGTCGCGGCCGGTTCAGGCTTGCGGCCGCTCTCGCGCCGCGTCGGCGCCTCTATGGAGAGGCGCTCGGCGGCGCGAGCGACGCGTCGCCGTCGGACGCCGTCTGACGCCGATCCCGCGCGGCGGTGGCCGGCGCCTGTCCCCGGGCCATCGCCAGCAGGAGTTCGATGCGCAGCTCGATCGGCGGATGCGTGTCGAAGAGTCCCGCCGACTTCTTGACCTTGCGCAGAGGGTTCGCAATGTAGAGGTGCGCCGTGGCGCGGTTGGCCATGCGCAAGCCGGCGGGGTCGGCGGCGATCTTCTGCAGGGCGCCGGCCAGGCCCAACGGGTCGCGCGTGAGCTCGACGGCGGTCCCGTCGGCGAGCAGCTCACGGCGGCGCGAGATCATGAACTGGACGGCGCGCGCGGCGAGGGGCGCGACGATCGCGAACACCAGGCCGACGAGCACGAGGACGACGCCGGCCGAGCCCCCGCCCTCGCCGCGCCGGCCGCCGAAGCCGAACCAGCGGGCACGCAGGAAGAGGTCGGCGACCAAGGCGATCAGCCCGACGAGGACGCCGACGAGAGTGGCGAAGCGGATGTCGTAGTTGCGCACGTGCGCCATCTCGTGTGCGACCACGCCCTGGAGCTCGTTGCGGTCCAGCTTGTCGAGCAGCCCGCGCGTGACGGCGATGGCGCTGTGCGCGGGATCGCGTCCCGTCGCGAAGGCGTTGGGCGCCGGGTCCTCGATGACATAGACCTGCGGCGGCTGTCCGAGCCCGGCCGCGATCGTCATCTCTTCGACGACGTTCCAGAGGCGCGGCTCCTGTTCGTGCGAGATCCGCCGCGCCCCGCTCACGGCCAGGGCCATCTTGTCGCCGGTGAAGTAGGCGACGAGGCTCCAGGCGACGGCGACGACCCCGAAGAGTCCGAGGAAGCTGAGACCGCCCGCGCTGGTTCCCGTGGAGACCGCCCCGATCACGTAGCCGAGCGCCGCGAGGATCGCGACGACGACGACCATCAACAGCCAGGAGGCGCGGCGATTCCTGTTGATCTGTTCGTACATCCCATGTCACCGGCGCGGCGGCCGCCGGCCGCGCCCAGGCTTCAGCGCAGGTCGACCCTGGGCGCGGCCGTCTCTTCTTCCGGCGCGTCGAAGAACTGACGCGTCGTGAAGTTGAACATGCCGGCGATGACGTTGGTCGGGAACATCTGGATGGTGTTGTTGTAGGTGAGCACGCTGTCGTTGTAGAACTGCCGCGCGAAGGCGATCTTGTTCTCGGTCGCCGTAAGTTCTTCCTGCAGGCTCATGACGTTCTGGTTGGCCTTGAGGTCGGGGTAGTTCTCGGCCACGGCGAACAGCGACTTCAGGGCGCCGGAGAGCGCGTTCTCGGCCTGCGCCTGCGCCCTCGGCCCGGCGGCGCCGGCGTCGATCGCCGCCGCCCGCGCCGCGGTGACCTTGGCGAGCGTCTCCTGCTCATAGGCCATGTAGTCCTTCACAGCCTCGACGAGGTTAGGGATGAGGTCGTACCGGCGCTTGAGCTGGACGTCGATCTGGCTCCAGGCGTTGTCGACGCGGTTCCGGCGCCCCACGAGCCGGTTGTAGAGGACGGCGAAGACGACCCCCAGCACGATCAGGACCACGATGATGACGATGACCACGTCCACGCGCGTCTCCTTTCTGTCCCCCGGTCTCCCCGGGCTGGCCGTATTTTACGGTATGGGCGGCGCGGCGCGGGCCGGGCGGCCGCGCCGCCCGCGCCGCGCAACAGACCGCTACTGTACACGCGCGGGACGCTGGGCTATCCTCGCCGGCGAGCATGCCGGCTTCTCTACGCAAGTCCCTCGTGATCCTGGGCGTCGTCGTCCTGCTCGCCGTGCTGGCGCTGGGCGGCTACGCGGTCGTGCGCGCCCGGGCGGCAGGCGGAGGGGCGGCGCAAGACCTCGCCGAGGCGCCCCCCGTGTCATCGGCCGCGCCAGGGGTCGGGACGGCGCCCCAGTACGAGCGCTGGGTCGTCGGCAAGGCGACCGGCCCCGTCATCGTCCGCAGGCGTCCGTCGTCGGCCGCCGCCGTGAAGACGCGTCTCGGGGTGCGCAACCAGAACGGCTACCCCACGCTCGTGCTCGTCGACAGGGTCAAGCGGGTCGGCGATGCCACGTGGTATCTCGTCTACGTCGCCATGCGACCGAACGGCAGCAAGGGCTGGGTGAAGGAGGGCTCGCTGGCCTTCTACACGACCTCGGCGAAGATCGTCATCGACCTCTCGGAGCGCACCTTGCGCACGTACCGGCGAGGAGAGCTCAGGGGTGAGTATCCGGTCGCCGTCGGGCGGCCCGGCCTCGAGACCCCTACCGGGTCCTTCTTCGTCAATCAGAAGCTCAAGCCGCCGCAGCCCGGCGGGCCGTACGGGGTCCTCGCCATCGGCATCAGCGCCTTCCAGCCCAAGCTTCCGGGGTGGGTGCAGGGCGGGCCGGTGGCGATCCACGGCACGAACGAGCCCTGGCTGATCGGCAAGGCCATCAGCCACGGATGCGTGCGGATGCGGAACAAGGACATCCTCGCCGTGGACAAGGTCGTCCCGGCCGGGAGCCCGGTCGTCATCCAGGAGTAGTCGGGGGGCGCTCGTCATCCAGGAGCAGTCGCGGGGGCGCGGGCGACGCGACGTCGGCCCGCGCCCCCGTCACCAGTACTCGCCCTGGGTGAGCAGCATGTCGTGCGCCTTGCACTTCGGGCAGGTGTACGACGCCGCCTTCTCGAGGAAGAAGAGCTCGCTGCCGCACTTCAGGCAGGTGAACTCGTCGACCATGAGGTCGGCGCCCGTGAGGTCGACCTCGACGATCGTGCTGCATTCGACGCAATAGGCGGGCATGAAACGTTGCCGAGGGTCGTTCATGCCGACGCCCCAGCGCACGCGCTCGGCGCTGTAGCCGCACTTCCGGCAACGGAACGTCGTGTACTCTCCCATCGTGCCCTCTCCCGTACGTCGCTCGACGTCGAAGCGTATCGGCAGGACGCGCCCACGTATTGAGGGCGACGTCGCGCCCAGAAAGAGCGAGGCGGCGCATCGAGAGGGGCGCCGGGCCGAGCGACGGGCAGGACCACGTGTCGAGGGACGGCGCCGGGCCGAGCGATGGGCGGGACCACGTATTGAGCGGCGCTGCGGCTTGGTGCTATAATCCGGCGGTCAGAAAACCACACCCGGAGGCGGTTCGACGCGTGAAGGCCGGTGCGACACCGGCTTTTCTTTTGGAACGGTATGAGGCGCGAAAGTAAAGGACAGTTGCTGACCGAGATCGAGGCCGCGTTGCGGCCGGCCTTCCCCGACGTCGAGGTCGTGGACCTCGACGTCGGTCAGCCCGGCCGCACGCTGACGCTGTACATCGACCGGCCGGGCGGGGTCGATCTGGAGCTCTGCGCCGCCGTGAGCGGCGCCCTCGACGAGATCCGCGAGCGCTACGCGCTCGAGGTGTCCTCGCCCGGTCTGGACCGGCGCCTGCGCACGGCGGCGCACTTCGCCGCGGCGCTCGGCGAAGACGTCGTGATCAGGCTGGGCGAGCCGCGGGACGGACGCAGCACGTTCCGCGGCGTCGTCAGGGCGGCGAGCGACGAGAGCGTCGCGCTCACGCTCGCCGGCGGCGGAGAAGCCTGCCTGCCGTTGCGCGAGATCGCGACCGCGCACGTGGTCTACGACTTCGCGAGGAATGGAGGCCGACGTGAGTAGAGAGATCATCGAGGCTCTGCGCCAGATCGAGAAAGAGAAGGGCATCGCTTTCGACGCGCTCGTCGAGGCCCTCGAGGACGCGCTGCTGTCGGCGTACAAGAAGACCCCAGATGCCGTGGAGCACGCCAAGGTCGAGGTCGACACCGAGACCGGGGAGATGCGCGTCTTCCAGTTGATCTTCCCGGACCACATCGACGTCGAGTCGCTGAAGGTCTATGACGAGCCTGCGGAAGGGACGCTCTCGGGCGCGGAGGCGCCGCGCGACAACTGGCGTCTCGACCTGTCGGGCGTCGACATGAGCGAGGTCGAGCGCGTCGAGGTGACCCCGGAGAACTTCGGCCGCATCGCCGCCCAGACCGCCAAGCAGGTGATCCTGCAGCGCATCCGCGAGGCCGAGCGCGACCTCATGTTCGAAGAGTACGTCGACCGCGTCGGCGACCTCGTCACCGGCGTCGTGCAGCAGAGCGACGCGCGTTACACGCTGGTCGAACTCGGCCGCGTCGAGGCGCTGCTTCCCAAGAGCGAGCAGATCGAGACTGAGCACTACGATCACGGCAGTCGTATCAAGGCCGTGATCGTCAAGGTGCAGGACTCGAGCAAGGGGCCTCAGGTCATCCTGTCGCGACGCAGCGACCAGCTCGTGCGCAAGCTGTTCGAGCTCGAGGTCCCGGAGATCGCCGACGGCCTCGTCGAGATCAAGTACGTCGCGCGCGAAACGGGGTCCCGCGGCCGTGACGGCAAACCCATGCCCGGGCGCTGCAAGATCGCCGTCGTGTCCCACGCCGACGGGGTCGACCCGGTCGGCGCCTGCGTCGGGCCACGCGGCTCGCGCGTGCGCATGGTCGTCAGCGAGCTGCGCGGCGAGCGCATCGACATCGTCCCGTACCACGACGACCCGGCGCGTTTCGTCGCCAAGGCGCTGTCGCCGGCGCGCGTGCGCGAGGTCATCGTCGACGACGAGAAGGAAGAGGCGACGGTCATCGTCCCCGACGACCAACTCTCCCTGGCCATCGGCAAGGAGGGGCAGAACGCCCGTCTCGCAAGCAAGCTCACCGGCTGGCGCATCGACATCAAGAGCCAGCAGCAGATGGCCGCCGCCGAAGCCGAGCTCGACTTCGGCGACGACGAGCTCGCCGGACAGTGCATGGCGATCACGCGCAACGGCAAGCGTTGCGTGAACGCCTCCGAGCCAGGGTCGAAGTACTGCAGCATCCACGCCGACTACGTGCCCAGCGAGGCGGAGAAGGCCGCCCAGGCGGCCGCCGAGGCGGCCAGATCGCGGCCGGCGCAGGGCGGCGAAGGAGAAGACGAACCCGTCGGCGCGGCCGGCGAAGCGGCGGAGTGAGTGGTGGACGGCCCGGAGCGGAGCTGCATCGGCTGCCGGCGCAAACGCGCCCAGCGCGAGTTGATACGATTGCGCGTCGAGGACGGCCGCGTTCGCCTGGCGACGCCGGGTGCATCGGGTCGCGGCGCCTATCTGTGCCCCGACCCGGCTTGTCTCGAGGCGGCCGGCAGACGGCGCGCCTTCGGCCGCGCGTTCCGCGGTCCGGCGGCCGTCGATGAGGAGTTCGTCGCCGCGTTCGCCGCGGTCTGCGACGGACGAAAGGCGGTGAGGTGAATGGCGAAGAGGCGCAAGGTCAGCGACATCGCTAATCAGCGCGGCACGAGCGTCGACGACGTCCTCGCCCACCTGAAGCGCGCCGGCATCGAGGTCGTCGACGGCGAGGTGTCGGTCGACGAGGAGGCGATCGAGCGCGCCTATGCTGCGGGCTCCACCGGTCCCCGACGTCCCCGCCCGAACCCGGGCGGTCGTCGTCGTCGTGTGATCATCGACGCCGGGGCCTCGCGCCGCGGCGGTCCGCAGACCGGCGGACGGCAGCGTCGCGGACGCCGCAACCGCAGCGACCGCAGCGACGAGCAGGCTGCGCCGCCCGTCGTGCCGACCGGCGTCGTCAAGGTTCCGTCGGGGGCCACGGTCAAGGACGTCTCGCAGCTCCTCGGTATCCCCACCTCCGCCATCATCAAGACGCTGATGGGCTACGGCGAGATGGTGACCATCACGCAGACCCTCACCGACGACGCCATCGAGGTCCTCGCCGGCGACTTCGGTCGCGAGGTCGAGATCACGCACGCTGCAGACGAAGAAGCCGAGCTCGAGACCGAGGCTGTCGACGATGAGGCCGACCTCGAGCCACGGCCGGCGGTCGTCACGGTGATGGGTCACGTCGACCACGGCAAGACGAGCCTGCTCGACGCGATCCGCGACACGGCGGTCGCCGCCGGCGAGGCCGGCGGCATCACGCAGCACATCGGCGCCTACCAGGTCCGCCATAAGGGCAAGCTCGTGACCTTCATCGACACCCCAGGGCACGCCGCCTTCACGGCGATGCGCGCCCGCGGCGCGAAGGTCACCGACATCGCCGCGATCGTCGTCGCCGCCGACGACGGCGTCATGCCGCAGACCGTCGAGGCGATCGACCACGCCAAGGCGGCCGGCGTCCCCATGGTCATCGTCGTCAACAAGATCGACAAGCCCGAGGCGAACGTCGAGCGCATCAAGCAGCAACTCACCGAGTACGGGATCGTCCCCGAGGAGTGGGGCGGCGACACGGTGTTCGTCGAGGTCAGCGCCAAGAAGCGTATCGGCATCGAGGAGTTCCTCGAGATGCTGCTGCTGGTCGCCGAGATGGCCGACCTCAAAGCGAACCCCGATGCCCCGGCGAGCGGGTTCATCATCGAGTCGCGCGTCGACCCCGGACGCGGGGTCGTCGCCACCATGCTCGTCGGCCGCGGCACCCTGCATGTGGGCGACGCGGTCGTCGCCGGCGAGGCCAGCGGCCGCGTCCGCGCGATGCGCGACTTCCGCGGCGAGCCGCTCAAGGCGGCGGGCCCCTCGACGCCGGTCGAGATCGTCGGCTTCGACAGCCTGCCCGCCGCCGGTGAGTTGTGCCGCGTCGTCAAGGACGAGCGCACGGCGCGCTCGCTGGCCCAGAAGCGCGCCAACCGCATCAAGAGCGAGACGCTCGCCCGTCAGCGTTCCCTCACGCTGGACGACGTGTTCGCGCGCATCGCCGAGGGCAAGGTCCGCGAGCTCGACCTGGTCGTCAAGGCCGACGTGCAGGGCAGCCTCGAGGCGCTCACCGACGCCCTGCTCAAGATCCAGCATCCCGAGGTCAAGGTCCGCATCATCCACGGCGGCGTCGGGGGCATCAACGAGTCGGACGTCATGCTGGCGGCGGCGTCGTCGGCGATCGTCATCGGCTTCAACGTACGGCCCAGTCCGGCGGCTCAGGCGCTCGCCGAAAGCGAGGGCGTCGACGTCCGTACCTACCGCGTCATCTACAAAGTGACGGAGGACATCACGGCGGCGCTCGTCGGTATGCTCAAGCCGGAGTACGAGGAGGTCGTGCTCGGGCAGGCCGAGGTGCGCCAGCTCTTTCGCGCCTCGAAGCTGGGCACCATCGCGGGGTGCATGGTCACGCGCGGCGTGATGACCCGCAACGCCAACGTCCGCGTCCTGCGCAACGACGTGGTCGTCCACGACGGCAAGATCGCCTCTCTGCGACGGTTCTCGGACGACGTGCGCGAGGCCCAGGAGGGGTTCGAGTGCGGCATCCTGCTCGACGGCTTCAACGACATCAAGGAAGGCGATGTGTTGGAGGCCTACGAGACCCGAGAAGTCGCCCGTGAGGTCTGACGCCTGCATCGGCGTCCTCTTCGCGGAGCTGCACTTTCCTGGGAACCGGTCGCTGAAGGAGAAGCGCGCCCCGCTGGACTCGCTGCGCGACGTCGTGCAGCGCCGTTTTCGGGCGGCGTTCTCCGTGACCGGCGGGCTCGGATCCTGGCAGCGCGCCGAAGTGCTCATCGTGACCGCGGCGTCGTCCCTCGCCCAAGCTCGCGAGCGCGTGGACGAGATCGAACGCTATCTGCACGGGCGCGACTTCGAGGTCTCACGCACGTTGCTCAAGACTGCCGAACCTGTGAGGGCGCTGTGGGACATCGACTCCGCAGGGTGAACGAGAGCGTCAGGGAAGTCGTCTCGGCGGCGATCGCCGACGGCCTCAAGGACCCGCGCGTCGGCTTCGTCACCGTCACCGCCGTCGAGACGAGCCACGACCTCCGCCACGCCAAGGTGTTCGTCAGCGTCCTGGCGGGAGCGCCCGAGCGCGCCGCGACGCTCGAGGGTCTCCGCGCCTCGCACGGCTACCTGCAGGCGCGCATCAACGACGAGCTGCACCTCAAACACACGCCGCAGCTCGAGTTCGTTTACGACGAGACGACCGACCGGGCGATGCGTATCGAGGCGCTCATGAAGCGTGAGGCCGAGTTGCTGGGCGAGAAGGCGCCGGAAGCAGGGCAGGAGCGGCCGCCGGAAGCAGGGCGGCCGGGGCCGCCGGAAGCAGGGCAGGCACACTCGCCGGAAGCAGAAGAGCCGGGCCCGCCCGAGCTCGGCGGCGAGGGCGCCTCCGCGGCGGCCCCCGGCGGCGAGCGGGGCGGCGGGGAAGAGACGGGCGCATGAGAGTGCTCGCCGCCGACCTGGACGCCGTGGCCCGCCGCATGCGCTCGGTCGACCGGGTGGCGCTGGCAGTGCACGAGCAGCCGGACCTCGACGCGGTCGGCGCCGCGGCCGGCATGCTCGACCTGTTCGGGCAGCTCGGGACGCCGGCGACGCTGTGCGTCGCTGAGGGCGAGCTGCTCCCGTTCGAGGAGAGCATGCTGCCGAGCGATGCCGTGGCGCGTCGCCCACCGGCGCCCGGCGAGACCCTTTTCGCTCTGGACAGCGGTTCGCTGCCTCGCCTTGCCCTCGACCTCGGCGACTGGCGCGGCGAGGTGGTGGACATCGACCATCACCATGACAACACCCGCTTCGGCGATCTCGTGCTGGTGCGGCCCCAGGCCAGCAGCACGAGCGAGATCGTCTGCGACCTGGCGCGAGCCCTCGAGCTCACGCCCGGCCGGGCTGCCGCAATCGCGCTGTACGCCGGTATCTCCTTCGATTCGGGCCACTTCCGTCACACGAGCACCAGTGCGGCGACATTCGCCACGGCGGCGTGGCTGGCGGCACTGGGAGTCGACGTGACCGCCGTGTATCGCGAGCTTTACGAGCGGCGCTCGCCGGGCGCGGTCCGTCTCGAGGGCCGTGCCCTCGCCGGTATGCGCACCGTAGCCGACGGACGCGCTCTAATCGCCGTCCTCACGCGCGCCGACTACGCCGCCAGCGGCGCCGCCGACCACGAGGCCGAGGGAGTCGTCGAGCGCCTGCGGGCCGTCGACGGCGTCGACGTCGTGGCCCTGGTCAAAGAACAGGAGGGCTCGCCGCGCGTTCGCGTCAGCCTGCGCTCGAGCGGCGCCGACGTCAGCGCCCTGGCCGCCCGTCGCGGCGGCGGCGGCCATGTCCAGGCGGCCGGGTTCGAGGCCGACGAGTCCCCCGAGGAGGTGACGGAGTGGCTCAGTTCCGCACTCGCAAGGCTGCTCTCGACGGCGTCCTCCTGATCGACAAGCCCGAGGGCTTGACCTCGCACGACGTCGTCGCGCGCGTGCGGAGGATCCTGCGGCCCACCGTGAAGAAGGTGGGCCACGCCGGGACGCTGGACCCGTTCGCGACCGGTCTGCTCGTGGTGCTCGTCGGACGGGCGACGAAGCTGGCGCGCTTCTTCGTCGACCTGCCGAAGGAGTACGAGTGCACGGTCCAGTTCGGCACGCGCTCCGACACCGGCGACCGCACGGGCGCGCTGGTCGAGACCGGCGTCACGGTGACGCGCGACCAGGTCGAAGCCGTGCTGCCGGAGTTCCTCGGGACCGTCATGCAGCGCGTGCCCATGACGTCCGCCGTGAAGATCGACGGCGAGAGGCTCTACAAGAAGGCGCATCGCGGCGAGGTGGTCGAGACCCCCGTCAAGGAAGTGGAGATCACGGCGATCGATGTGCTCGACTTCGACGTCGAGCGGCAGCGGATGCGCTGTCGCATCGCCTGCTCGAAGGGCACCTATGTGCGCCAACTCGCCATCGACCTCGGCGAGGCGGTGGGCGCGGGCGCCTACCTGAGCGAGCTGACCCGCACCGCCGTCGGCGACCTGCGCCTCGAAGACGGCCAGACACTGGCCGCCTTCGAGGCGGCGGTCGCCGCCCGCGGCGAGGGCGACGAGCATGTCCCCGGCCTCGTCGCCCCAGCCAGCGCCCTCAGCTTCCTGCCCGCGGTCGAGCTGAGCGCCGCCCAGGTCTTGCCGGTGCGCAACGGCGCGCGTCTGCCGGGCGGCCCCCAGGAGCCCGTGCGCGTGATGCATCGCGGTGAGCTGATCGCCGTGTACGGGCCGGCCGAACACGGACAGGCGCTCAAGTTGCTCGTGCGCCTCTGATGCAAGTCGTCCGCGCCCTCGGATCCCTTTCGCCGCGGCCGCGCGCCGTCGCCATCGGCACGTTCGACGGCGTGCACGTCGGCCACCGCGCCGTCATCGGCGAGGCGGTGGCGCGCGCCCGCGCCCGGGGCCTGACGAGCGCGGTGCTCACCTTCGACCGGCACCCGCTCGCCGTCCTCGACGCCGCGCATCAGCCGCGCCTGCTCACGACGGCGGCCGAGAAGGAGCGTCTCATCGCCGCGCTCGGCCCCGACGAGCTGGTCGTCGTCCCCTTCGACGAGGAGCTCGCGGAGCTCAGTCCCGCCGCGTTCTGCCGCCGCGTTCTTCGCGACGCGCTCGACGCCCGCATCGTCGTCGTCGGCGAGAACTTCACCTTTGGGGCCGGAGGTCGCGGCGACGCGGCGGAACTTGCGCGCTGCGGCGAGGCCTACGGGTTCGAGTCCGTGACCGTGAGCCTCCTCACCGGGAACGGTCGGCCGATCAGCTCGACACGCATCCGCCGCCTGCTGCGCGAGGGTCGGCTCGAGGAGGTCCGGGCGATCCTCGGCCGGCCGCCGTCGGCGTCCGGCCGCGTCGTGCCCGGCATGTGTCGCGGCCGGACGCTCGGCATGCCGACGGCGAACGTCGACGTCGAGGCCGGCACCGTCTTTCCCGGCAGGGGAGTCTACGCCGCGCGGGCCTGCGTCGCGGGGCGTTGGTTCCGCGCCGCCGTGAACGTCGGCCACAACCCGACCTTCCACGACCGCGGCGAGGAGACCACTCACGTCACCGTCGAGGCGCATCTGCTCGGTTTCAAAGGGGACATCTACGACGAGGACATCCGCCTCGACTTCCTCCACAAGCTGCGCGACGAGCGCCGCTTCGCTACCGTCGCGGCGCTCGTCGCGCAGATGCAGGCCGACATCGACGCCACGGCCGCCCTCGAGGACCCCGCCTTGGACGAGGTAGGCCTGGGTCGCGGATAGCAGGGCGGGCCCGGTTCGCCGCTGCCGACGCCCTGTGCTACCCTAGCGCGACCGTCTCTCGGTCACGGGCCGCCGACCCGTGACTGGGTCTCAGGAGTACCCGGCGCGGACGCGTCGGGAGGAGGTGAGTCCCCTGGCATTCCCCAAGGAAGAGAAGCTCGAGATCATCAACCGGCACGCCAAGCACGAGGGCGACACCGGCTCCCCAGAGGTCCAGATCGCGCTGCTCACGGCGCGCATCGACGCCCTCACCGAACACCTCAAGACGCACAAGAAGGACCACCATTCGCGGCGCGGCCTGCTGAAGATGGTCGGCCGGCGTCGCCGCCTGCTCGACTATCTCCAGTCGCGCGACGTCGAGCGCTACCGCGCGCTCGTCAAGGAGCTCGACCTCCGCAAGTAGAAGGCGGCCCGAGCCCGGCAACCCACTCCCGTCCACATCCCGCGCGGACGGACGCCCCGTGCACCCGGCACGGGGGACGGAAGGAAGACGAAGGAAGAGATGAAGACAGTCCAAGTCGAGATCGGCGGCAAGACGATCTCTCTCGAGACCGGCAGGCTCGCCAGGCAGGCGAACGGCGCCGTGCTCGTCCGCTGCGGGGACACCGTGGTGCTGGTCACCGCGGTCGTCCGTGAAGAAGCTCGTGAGGGACAGGACTTCTTCCCCCTCACGGTGGACGTGGAAGAACGCCACTACGCCGCCGGCAAGATCCCTGGCGGGTTCATCAAGCGCGAATCGCGGCCCAGCGAGAAGGCGATCCTCGCCGCACGCCAGATCGACCGACCCCTGCGGCCTCTGTTCCCGAAGGGCTTCATGAACGAGGTCCACGTCGTCGCCACCACGCTCTCGGTGGACCTCGAGAACGCCCACGACGTGCTCTGCACGATCGGTGCCTCGGCCGCCCTGACGATCTCCGAGATCCCGTTCGGCGGCCCCGTCGGTTCCGTGCGCATCGGCTTGATCGACGGTCGCTTCGTCGTCAACCCCACGCTCACCGAGACCCAGGAGGAATCGACCCTCGACCTCGTCGTCACCGGTACACGGGACGCGATCGTCATGGTCGAAGCCGGAGCCAAGGAGGTCGACGAGGCGACGGTGGTCGAGGCCCTCAAGGTCGCCCACGAAGAGATCAAGAAGCTGATCGACGTGCAGCTCGAGCTGCGCGAGGCCGTCGGGAAGCCCAAGTGGCAGATCCCCGAGTACGCGGTCGATCCGGCTGTGTACGTCGAGGTCCAGCATGCGTACGGCGCCGAGATGGACCGCGTCACGCAGATCGTCGACAAGCAGGAACGCCAGACGGCGACCAGCGAGCTGCGCGCCGCGATCGTCGAGGCGCTCGCCGGGGGCGACGACGTCGACCCCGAGCGCCTCGTACAGGTCCGGCGCGCCGCCGCCAAGCTCGAACGAGACATCATCCGGCGGCGCATCGCCGTCGACAAGCGCCGTCCCGACGGCCGCGGCGCCGAGGACATCCGCGAGATCACCTGCGAGGTCGGCGTCATCCCGCGTACCCACGGCAGCGCCCTGTTCACGCGCGGCCAGACCCAGGCTCTGACGATGAGCACCCTGGGCGGCACAGGCGAGTTCCAACGTATCGACGACCTCAGCATCGTCGAGAAGAAGCGCTACATCCACCACTACAACTTCCCGCCCTATGCGGTCGGCGAGACCGGCTTCATGCGCGGGCCCAAGCGCCGCGACATCGGCCACGGCGCCCTCGCCGAGCGCGCCCTGCTGCCGGTCCTGCCCGACGAGACCGAGTTCCCCTACACCATGCGCCTCGTCAGCGAGATCCTCGAGAGCAACGGCTCGTCCTCGATGGCGAGCGTGTGCGGCTCCAGCTTGTCGCTCTTCGACGCCGGCGTCCCGGTGAAGGCGGCCGTCGCCGGCATCGCCATGGGGCTCATCAAGGAGGGCGACGACTACGTCATCCTCACCGACATCGCCGGGGTCGAAGACCACCTCGGCGACATGGACTTCAAGGTCGCCGGCACGGCCGACGGCATCACGGCGCTGCAGATGGACATCAAGATCAGCGGCGTGACGTTCGCGATCCTCGGCGAGGCGTTGGCCCAGGCCCGGCGGGCGCGCCACCACATCCTCGAGAAGATGAGGGCCACCATCGCCGAACCGCGGCCGGAGCTCTCGCCGTACGCGCCGCGGATCTTCACGATACAGATCAACCCCGACCAGATCGGCCTCGTCATCGGCAAGGGCGGCGAGACCATCCGCGGGATGACGGATGAGTTCGGGGTCGACATCGACATCGAGGACGACGGCACCATCTTCATCTGCGCCCCCGACCAGGAGTCGGCCGACGGCGTCATCGCCCGTATCACGGCGATGACCAAAGAGATCGAGGTCGGCGACGTGTTCACCGGGCGCATCGTCAAGACGACCGACTTCGGCGCCTTCGTCGAGCTCAAAAAGGGCACCGACGGTCTCATCCACGTCTCCCGTCTCGGCAAGAAGGGCGAGCGCGTGAAGTCGGTCGAGGACGTGGTGAAGCGCGGCGACACGATCACGGTCGAGGTGGTCGAGATCGACAAGGCGCGCAACCGCATCGGCCTCAAGCCGCTGAAGCTGCCCGAGAAGGACTGACGAGGCAGGAGGACGGCCATCGAGGCGTACGAGTCCGCAACGCTCGACAACGACCTGCGCGTCGCCACCGAGCGCGTCGAAGGGGTGCGCTCGGTAGCGCTCGGTCTCTGGATCGCCGCCGGGTCCCGGCTCGAACCGCCGGAGCTCGGCGGCGTGTCCCACTTCATCGAGCACCTGATCTTCAAGGGCTCCGAGCACTACTCGTCCTGGGATATCGCCCACCTGTTCGACGACATGGGAGCGGAGGCCAACGCGGCGACGTCGCGCGAACACACGGTGGTGCACGCCCACTGCCTCGACGACGACGTCGAGCAGGCCTTGGAGCTCCTCGCCGAGATGGTCGCGCGGCCGTCCTTCGTGGAGCTCGACCGCGAACGCGAGGTCGTCCTCGAAGAGGTCGCGATGTACGAGGACACGCCGATCGAGGTGATCCACGACGACCTCGCCGCGGTGGTGTTCGGCGACCATCCTTTGGGGCGGCCCATCATCGGGCGCACCGACACCCTGGCGAGCATGGACCGCGAGACGGTGGCCGCTTACCACCGCGCCCACTACGTGAACCCGGGCATCGTCGTGGCCGCCGCCGGCCACGTCGACCACGAGCAGCTCTGCGGCCTGGCGTCACGGTACTTCGGGCCGGAGCCCGACGCCGTCGTGCTCCCGGCGTCGCTCACCCTGCCCCCCGTCCGACACGCGGCGCGCTTCACGGCCAAGGACACCGAGCAGTACCACGTCTGCCTCGGCGGCCTTGGCCCGCGGCGCGCCGACGAGGACCGCTTCGCCGCCTTCGTCGTCGACGTCATCCTCGGGGGCTCGTGGAGCTCGCGGCTCTTCCAGGAGGTGCGCGAGAAGCGCGGCCTGGCCTACTCGATCTACTCGTACACGTCGCTCTACACCGACACGGGCATGACGGCCGTCTACGTCGGCTCGCGGGCCGAAGCCGTGGCCGAGGCCCTGCGCGTGATCATGGACGTCCTTGAGAACCTCGAAGACGACATGAGCGAGGAGGCGGTCTCCCGGGCCCGCAATCATCTCAAGGGACAGACGGTGCTCTCGATGGAGAGTCCGGGAAGCCGCATGCAGTCGCTGGGGCGCTGCATCCTCATGGGGCAGCCGGTGCTCAGCGTCGACGAGATGTTGGCGCGCATCGACGCCGTGACGGTCGACGACGCGCGCGCCGCCGTGCGGCGCTATTGGAGCCCGGCGTCATGGTCGGCGGCGTGCATCGGCCCGGAACCGGGGCCGTTTCGCGCCGCGACTGACGGCTTCGCCTGGGAGGAACGATGAACGGCATGGACTTGCGGTGTCCTGCTTGTGTACGCCGGAAGAGGAGGGCGTCATGATCGACGTGCTCGTGGTCGGCGGAAAGGGGAAGATGGGGTCGCTGACGGCGGCCACCGTGGCCGCGCAGGAGGATCTGCGGCTCGCGGCGATCGTCGACCCTAAGGTGAGCGGCGCCGAGGACGTGCCGGCCTACGCGTCGCTCGGCGACGCGTTGGCGGCCGGCGCCTACGGCGCCGCGATCGAGTTCAGCCTGCCCACGTCCGTGTTCGCGAACGCGCGCGCCCTCCTCGCCGCCGGCGTGCCGACGGTGATCGGCGCGACGGGGCTCACCGGGGCGCAGATCGATGAGTTGCGCGCGACGGCCGCGGCGCGCGACGTCGGCTGCATCGTGGCGACGAACTTCGCCCTCGGCGCAGTGCTCATGATGCGCTTCGCCGCGGAGGCGGCACGCTACTTCGGCAGCGCCGAGATCGTCGAACTGCATGAGGCGGGCAAGAAGGACGCGCCGTCGGGGACGGCGCTCTACACGGCCCGCCTCATGGCCGACGCCCCCGGCTCGAAGCTGGCGCCCGTGTCGGGCGACGCCCCCTCGCGCGGCCTTGCGACCGACAACGTCCGCATCCACAGCGTCCGCCTGCCCGGACTCGTCGCCCACCAGGAGGTGTTGCTCGCCGGCGGCGACGAGTTCCTCACCATCCGTCACGACTCGTCCTCGCGCTCCTGCTTCATGGGCGGGGTGCTCCTCGCCCTCCGCACCGTCACCGGCCTCAAAGAGACCGTGGTCGGGCTGGAGAACCTGCTCGACTGAGGGCATGCTCGGGACCGACCGTCGGCCTGGAGGACCTGCTTGACTGAGGAGAGACGGAGAACGACTGCGAGGAGACGATCATGAAGACGGACTTCGGGACGATCCTGACGGCCATGGTGACGCCGTTCGACGCGGACCTGGCCGTCGACTACCCGGGCGCCGAACGACTGGCGCTCCGGCTCCTCGACAACGGCTCGGACGGCGTCGTCGTCGTCGGTACGACGGGCGAGTCACCGACCCTGACCGATGCTGAGAAGCTCGAGCTCCTGCGGGTCATCATCGGCGCCGTCGGCGACCGCGGTGCCGTGGTCGCCGGCACGGGCACCTACGACACCCGCCACACCATCGAGCTCACCCGGGCGGCCGAGCGCTGCGGCGCCGACGCCGCCCTCGTCGTGACGCCCTACTACAACAAGCCACCGGTCCGCGGCCTCGTCGAGCACTTCCGCGCGGTCGCCGCGGCGACCGGCCTCCCGGTGATCATCTACAACATCCCCGGGCGCTCGGGTGTGAACCTGCCGGCCGACGCCCTCGCCACTCTGGCGGAGGTCGAGAACATCGTCGCCGTCAAGCAGGCGAACCCGGACCGCGAGGAGCTCGATCGCGTGTGCGCGATCGACGGCCTCGCGGTCTACGCCGGCAACGACGACATGCTGCTCGACGTGGTGCGCCGCGGCGGCCTCGGGGGGATCTGCGTCGCGAGTCACGTCGTGGGGCCGGCCATGGCCGAGGTCGCGCGCCTCGCCAAGGCCGGCGACCTGGCGGCCGCCGAGGCCGCAGACGGCGCCCTGCGTCCCCTCTTCAAGGCGCTGTCCGTGACCACGAACCCGATCCCGATCAAGGCCGCTCTGGGTTTGCTCGGAGAGGACGTCGGCGGACTTCGCCTGCCACTGGTCGAGGTCGACGACGCGGAGCGCGCCGTCGTCGCCGGCGCGCTCCGCGACCTCGGACTGCTGACGGCATGAGAGACGTCGTGCGCATCGTCCCGTTGGGCGGTCTTGGCGAGATCGGCAAGAACATGACCGCCGTCGAGTACCGCGGCAAGCTCGTCGTCGTCGACTGCGGCCTCGCCTTCCCCCGGGACGAGATGCCCGGCATCGACCTCGTGCTGCCCGACGTCAGCTACCTGCTCGAACGCCGCGACGATGTGCTCGGCTTCGTCGTCACGCATGGGCACGAGGACCACTTCGGCGCTCTCCCGTTCATCCTCAAGCAGGTCAACGCGCCCGTTTACGGGAGTCGCCTCACCCTGGCGTTCGCGAAGTCGAAGCTGGACGAGCACGGGCTCATCAAGAGTGTCGCCGTCAACGACGTGGTCGAGGGGCGGGACGTCCGGCTGGGGCCGTTCCTCATCTCGTTCGTCGCCGTGAGCCACAGCGTGCCCGACGCCTTGGCGGTCGCGATCCACACCGACCACGGCGCGGTCGTCTTCACCGGCGACTACAAGTTCGACCCGACGCCGATCGACGGACGAGTGACCGACGTCGACACCCTTGCGGAGCTCGGTCGGCGCGGGGTCCTCGCTCTGCTCGCCGACTCGACCAACGCCGAGGTCCCGGGGTCGACGGCCTCGGAGAGCGTCGTCGGGGCGGCCTTGCACCGCATCTTCGCCGAGGCCGAAGGGCGCGTGATCCTCGCCTGCTTTGCTTCGCACATCCATCGCGTGCAACAGGCGGTGAGCATCGCCGCGGAGCACGGGCGCAAGTTCGCCGTCTCCGGGCGGTCGATGCAGAAGAACGTGAACATCGCCCGCACCCTCGGTTACCTGGACGTGCCCGAGGGGGCGATGATCAAGCTCAGCGAGATCGACGAGTACCGCCCTGAGCAACTTCTCATCCTCTCGACGGGGAGCCAGGGCGAGCCGCTCTCGGCGCTCTCGCGGATGGCGTGGGACGACCATCCGCAGGTCGCGCTCGACGACGGCGACACGGTCGTCATCAGCGCCCGGCCGATCCCCGGCAACGAGGTCAGCGTCATGACGACCATCGATCGGCTGTTCAAGGCGGGCGCGCGGGTCATCTACGGCGAGGAGAGCGGCGTGCACGTCTCCGGTCACGCCGCTCAGGACGACATGCGCCGCATGCTCGAGCTGCTTCAGCCGCAGTACTTCATCCCCGTGCACGGCGAGTATCGTCATCAGCACATGCACGCCGAGCTGGCCCGCGGAGCCGGCATCGGCGATGAGCGCATCTTCCTGCTCGAGAACGGTGACGTCCTCGAGCTCGACGCTGAGAACGCCGAGGTCGTCGACAAGGTCCATACCGGCATGGTGTTCGTCGACGGCTTCGAGCTCGGAGGGGAGGAAGGGCTCGTCCTGCGCGACCGTCGCAAGCTCGCCGAAGACGGCATCCTCATCGCCGTCGTCACCATCGACGGGCAGACCGGAGCGTCGGTCGCGCGACCCGAACTGGTCGCCCGCGGCTTCCTTCACGACGACGCCCGTGAACAGGAGCTCCTCGACCGGGCGGCGGGCGTCCTCGACGGCCTCCTCGACACGCTGGCCGAAGAGCGGGTCACCGGCCAGCGCCTCATCAAGGAGGACGTCCGCGAGACGCTCGCCGAACTCGTCTATCGCGAGACGCGGCAACGGCCGATGATCATGCCGGTCGTGGTCGAGGTGTGACGCCGCGGCCGGGCCGACCAGGCTAGGGCGTCGGCGGGCGGCGAGGCGCACCGCCGTCCTAGGAGACGACCTGAGCGCGTCGAACATCTGACCATGGCCACTTCGGGCACGGCACGACGCGCGTCCGCGCGCGCGAAAGGAGGCGCCGGGCGACCGGCGAAGCCGGTGTCACGGCGCCCTGCCGCGCGCGCGGACGCGCCCGACCCGTCGCCGGCGACGGGTCGTCGTGGCGAGCTGGCAGCGATCGCCTGCGTGGCGCTCGCCGTGTTCCTCGCCTTCGTCCTTTACTTCGGCTGGGACGGCGGAGCGGCGGGGCGCTGGCTCAGCGACGCCTTGCGCCGGCTGGTCGGCCTCGTCGCCTACGCCGTGCCGTTCCTGCTTGCCTACGTCGCCTACGTTGTCGCGGCCGGTGAGCGGCGACGGCCGCGGCGCTCGATGTCCGCGGGCATCGCCGTGCTCGTGACGGGGTTCCTGCTCGCCGCGGCCGCCGATACGTTCGGCATGTTCGGCGGCAGCCGTCCCAGCCGGTCGTTCGCCGATGCGTACATGAAGGACCACGGCGGCCTCGCGGGCGAGGCCCTCTGGACTCTGCTCCATCCCCTCGTCGGCGGCATCGGCGTCGACGTTCTCGTCGTCGCCCTGTGGACCGGCGGCTTGCTCCTCGTCACCGGCTCGTCGCTCGGCCTCTGGGCGCAACGGTCGCGCGCCGGCATGGCCCACGCCGGGCGGGCGGCGAAGGCGCGCGCCGAGGGCCTCGGCGAACGGCGCCGCGAGGCGACGACGCGGGTCATGGGCGCCGACGAAGATGTGACGGCCGTGGTCGATCGCCATGAGGCCGCCACCATCGTCGCGCCGTTCACCGCGTATGAGCCGTTCGAGGTCGAAGCGGCGCCCGCGGGCCCGCGGCTGATCGACGGCGTCCACGACGCGCCCGAGATCTTCGTCGCGCCGTCGCCGACGCCGTATCCTGCGCCGCAGGCGCCGGCGCCGCCCGAGCCTGTCGGCGCGGTCGACGAGGGCGAGCAGCTCAACCTCGCCGCGGCGGTCGAAGACGTCCCTGAGGCGAGGGAGACGGCGCTCGCCCTGAGCCCGGAGACTCCCGCGCGCCGTGTCTGGCAGACGCCCGATCCCCGCCTCCTCGAGCGCATGGAGACGGGGAGGGGCGAGGCCCCGCAGACCATCGAGGCGGTGTCCCAGAGACTCGTCGAGACCCTCGGGCACTTCAACATCCAGGCCAACGTCGTCGGCACCGTGTCCGGTCCCCGCGTCACGCGATACGAGCTGCAGTTGGCGCCGGGCATCAAGGTGAGCCGCGTCGCCGGCCTCAAGGACGACCTCGCCTACGCGCTCGCCGCCACCGACATCCGCGTCCAGGCGCCGATCCCCGGCAAGACCGCCGTCGGCGTCGAAGTGCCCAACCTCGAGGCCAACTACGTCTCGCTCGGCGACGTCTACCAGACGTTCCCGCCGCACGCCTCGCCGCTCGCCTTCTGGCTCGGTAAGGACGTCTCCGGCAAGCCGATCGTCGCCGACCTCGTCAAGATGGTCCACCTGCTGATCGCCGGCACGACGGGCTCCGGCAAGAGCGGCTGCATCAACGCCCTCATCAGCTCGATCCTGCTGCGCGCCACGCCCGACCAGGTACGCATGATCATGATCGACCCGAAGAAGGTCGAGCTCTCGAACTTCGACGGCATCCCGCACCTTCTGGCCCCGGTCGTCACCAACATGAAGCAGGCGAGCTACGTCCTCGACAACATCTGCCGCGAGATGGACCGTCGCTACGAGGTCATGGCGCGCCACGGCAGCGCGCAGAACCTCCGTGACCTCAACCGCAAGCTCGAGAGGCTGGGCGAAGAGCCCTTGCCCTACATCATGGTCGTGGTCGACGAGCTTGCCGACCTCATGATGGTCGCTCCGTCCGAAGTCGAGGACGCCGTCATCCGTCTCGGCCAGCTCGGTCGCGGGGCCGGCGTCCATCTCGTCGTCGCTACCCAGCGGCCATCCGTCGACGTCGTCACGGGGATGATCAAGACGAACATCCCGTCCCGCATCGCCTTCGCCGTGTCGTCACAGATCGACTCGCGCGTCATCCTCGACCAGGGAGGCGCCGAGAGCCTCCTCGGCTCGGGCGACATGCTCTTCCACCCGTTGGGGAGCACGCGCACCCTGCGCGTCCAGGGGGCGTTCGTGACCCCCCGCGAGATGAAGCTCATCACCGAGCACTGGCGACGTCAGGCGGCGCCGGAGTTCCGCGAGGACCTGCTCGAGAACCCGGCCGGGCCGGGGACCGAGACAGGCCAGGCGGCCGGCGAGGACGAGTACCTCGCCGAGGCGGTCCGCACGGTGGCGTCGATCGGCGCCGCCTCCGTCGCCCAGTTGCAGCGCCGGCTGCGGATCGGGTACGCGCGCGCCGGCCGCCTCATCGACATCATGGAGCAGATGGGCATCATCTCGGGGTTCGAGGGCAGCAAGGCGCGTACCGTCCTCATGGACGACGCCGAGATCGCCGGCGTCCTCGCCCGGCTGGAGGGGCGGGCGCCGCTCGACCGCCCCGTCGATGAGAGCGTCAGCGAGACGCTCGTGGACGGGCTTGCGGGCGACGAGGCGCCCGCCCCCGAGGCCGGCCCGTGACGCCTGCGCCGGCCGCTGGCGGCCGGCGCGATTGTCAGCGCTCGGCGCGGTCCACTAGACTTGGGCTTCGGGCGCCGGCGCCACCCGGGGCGACGCGCCGGCGCCGACCGACGGGAAGAAGGTCCACGCGTCGTGTTCGAGATCGGAAGCACCCTGCGTGAGGCGCGCGTCCGACGCAAGCTGACGCTGCGGCAGGTCGAAGAAGACACCAAGATCCGCATCAAGTACCTCCAGGCGATGGAGAACGAGGACTTCGACGAGATGCCCGGGGAGGCATACGTCAAGGGCTTCCTGCGGACCTACGCCCAGTACCTCGGACTCGAACCGGAGATAATCCTCGACGAGTATCGCTCGCGATACGCCTCACCGGAGGAGTACGAACCGTTCGGCGGCGCGTCGATCATCGGCCGACCGCGCAGCCACCGGCGCCGCAACACCCTCGCCTTCGTCGCCGTCGCCTGTCTGCTCGTCCTCGCCGTCATCTATGTGCTCGGCCTCAACAGCCCGGGCACGCCCGGCGAGGCGGACTCTGGCGCGGGCCCCGGCATGCTGCCCACCTCGCCGTCGTCGTCGCCCAGCCCGTCGCCTTCGCCGTCCGTCTCGCCCACGGTCGTCGCGACCGACGTGGTCCGCGTGAGCGCGAGCCGCGGCGACTGCTGGCTCGAGGTCCGCCGCGGCGGGCCCGACGGCGTCGTGGTGTACAGCGAGACCCTGCAGCGCGGCATCACGAAAGTGTTCCGCGGCGACGACCTGTACATGCGGGTCGGCGCCCCTACGGCGATCTCCATCCGTGCCGGCAGCAAGGTGTTGCCGCGCCTCGAGGGCGCGGGACCGCTCGACGTGCGCATCGTCGACGGCAAGCTCGTGCAAGGTTCCGACGGAGGGGTGTGAGGGTGGCGAAGGAACTGTCGTTCGACGTCGTCTCGCGCGCCGACATGAGCGAGGTGCGCAACGCCGTCAACATGGCGCAGAAGGAGCTCGCGACGCGCTACGACTTCAAGAAGAGCGTCAGTCGCGTCTCGCTCGAGGGCGACCACCTCGTCCTCGTCTCGGATGACCGGGGCAAGCTCGCCCAGGTCGTCGACCTGCTCGAAGAGAAGCTCGTGCGTCGCAAGGTGTCGCTCAAGGCGCTCCAGTACGGCAAGGTCGAGGACGCCCTGGGCGGCACGGTGCGTCAACAGGTCGGCGTCGTCCAGGGGATCCCCGACGAGAAGGCCAAGGCGATGAACAAGCTGCTCCGCCAGCGGCTCAAGAAGGTGAAGGTCCAGATCCAGGGCGACACGCTGCGCGTGTCCTCGCCGAGCAAGGACGAGCTGCAGGCCGCCATCAAGCTTCTCAAGGACGAGGACTGGGGTCTGCCGCTTCAGTTCGTCAACTACCGCTGAGCACCACGCGCTTCTTCGTCCAGACTCTCGGCTGCCCCAAGAACGAGGCCGATTCCGCCCGCCTCGAACGCGCCCTCGAGGAGGGCGGCCTGCAGCGAGGACGGCCGACGGACGCCGATATCGTGATCGTCAACACCTGCGGCTTCATCGACGCCGCCAAGGAGGAGTCGATCGCCGCCATCCTCGATGCCGTCACGGCGGCGCATGCGCGCGGCGCGCGCGTCGCCGCCGTGGGCTGTCTGGTGGAGAGATATCGCGGCGAGCTCGCGGCGGAGCTGCCCGAGGTGGATCTCTGGGCGGGGCTCGACTGGGGCCCTCTGGTCGGCGCGCTGGCCGCCGAGGCGCGCACGACGCCGGCCGCAGGCGACCGGAGCGGAGTGGAGGCGCGCGCGACGAAGTCGGCCGCGCGCGCCCGGACCGGCGCCGACGCCGCCGGGTCGTCGGCAGCGCGTCGCGTCCGCCCCGTGCACGCCTACGTGAAGCTCTCGGACGGCTGCGACCGCCGCTGCGCGTACTGTGCCATCCCGCTGATCAAGGGCGTGTACGCGGCCGTGCCGCCGACGGAGATCCTCCGTGAAGCCGAGGCGGCCCTTGGCTGCGGCGCGCGCGAGCTCGTGCTCGTCGGCCAGGACACCTCGCGCTGGGAGTGGCCGGGATGGGGCGGGCTCGCGCGCCTCCTGGCGGAGCTCGAGGCGCTGGGGCCCGTCTGGATCCGTCTCCTCTACCTCCAGCCCGACGGCGTGGACGAGGCCTTGCTCGAGACCCTCGCCGCCCACGCCGTCCCGTACGTCGACCTGCCCCTGCAGCACGCCGCCCGCGGCGTGCTGCAGCGCATGGGGCGCGCCGGCGACGGCGAGGCTTACCTGCGGCTGCTCGCCGCGATCCGGCGCGCCCTGCCCGGCGCCGCTGTCCGCTCGACCTTCATGGTCGGCTTCCCCGGCGAGACCGAGGCCGACGTCGACGAGCTCGTCGACTTCATAGTCGAGGCCCGGCCGGCCGTCGCCGGCGTCTTTACCTTCGATCCCCAAGAAGGCACCCCGGCGGCCAGCATGGCCGGGCAGGTCCCGGCCGCCGTGGCCGAGGACCGCGCCGCCCGCGTCACCGCGGCCATCGACGACGCGGCGGCCGGCTATTGGGACGGACTGATCGGGCGCGAGCTGGACGTCCTCGTCGAGCAGGGGACTCGGCGCCCCGACGGCGAGGCGGTCGGGCGCCTCGCCGTGCAGGCGCCCGACGTCGACGGGCGCACGCTGCTCACCGGCCGCCGCCTGCGCCGCGGCCGGCTCGTCCGCGCCCGCGTCGTCGCCAGGCTCGGCTATGATGTAGCGGCGACGACGGCCGACTGACCCGGCAAGCCCGCCGGGGAGCGCCGGCCGGGTCTGGAGCATCGTATGGACCGCCTGCTGCGCAACGCGAACGCCGCCAACATCGTCACCGTGGCGCGCATACTGCTTATCCCCGTGATCGTCGTCCTCCTCGTCGTCGCAGTCCCGTACGGCTACGTCTTCGCCATCGCCCTTTTCGTCGTCGCCGCGGCCACCGACAAGCTCGACGGCTACCTGGCGCGCTCGCGCGACAGCGTCACGACCTTCGGTCAGTTCATGGACCCACTCGCCGACAAGCTGCTCATCGCGGCTCCGCTCATCGCCCTTGTCGGCATGCAGCGTCTCGCGGTCTGGGTCGCCGTCGTGATCATCGCCCGTGAGTTCGCCGTCGTCGCCTTACGCATCGTGGGGCTGGCCCAGGGGGTCTCGATCCCGGCGGACAGGTACGGCAAGGCCAAGACGCTCGCGCAGATCGTCGCCGTGGTCTCGCTGATGCTTCCGCCGGCGCTCTTCTCGGGCCCGGTGGCGACCGCCGACGCCGTCCTCGAGACGGTCCTCCTGACGGTGGCCGTCGTACTCACTCTGGGGTCGGGCGTCAACTACTTTTGGAAGGCGCGCGACCTGCTGCATCTGCCGGGGACGGCGCGATGAGGACGGAACTGCCTCAGGCGATCATCGTGCTGACCGGGGACGAGCTCCTCGACGGACGCACCCGCGACACCAACGGCGCTTTTCTCGCCGCGCGCCTCGCCGCCGACGGCGTCCAGGTCGCGCGTCTCACCGTGGTGCCCGACGACATGGGCCTGCTGGTGGCGGCGCTGCGCGAGGCGCTGGCCTTCGAGCCCGCCGTGGTCATCATCAGCGGCGGACTGGGCACGACCCACGACGACCTCACCGCGGCGGCCATCGCCGCGGCGACGGGAAGGAGGCTCGAGGAGCACCCTGAGGCGCTCGCGATGGTCGCGCGCCGGACGCGCGACCTGGCCGAGCGCCGGCACGCGCTGTTCGCCGAGATGTTCGCCGTCACGCGTCGCGAGGCGCTTCTGCCGAAGGGGGCGCGACCCGTGCCTCCGGCCGGGGTCGCGCCCGGTATCGCCCTGCGCCACGAAGGCACGCTCGTCTACGCGCTTCCCGGCGTGCCGTCCGAGCTTCGCGCCATGTGGCCGTGGGTCCGCGGCGAGCTCGCCGCCGCCGGCGTGCTCGGCGACGCGGTGACCCGCGTCGTTCGCATCTTCGGCGTCGGCGAGTTGCAGGTGGGCACGGTGGTCGACGGCGTCCCACGCACACTGATCGACGTCGCCATCAACGTCGGCGGGGGAGAGGTCGCGGTGCGGATCCGCCATGCCTGCTCGGGCGCCGCGCAAGCCGAGGCCGATGCGCTGGTCGAGGCGCTCGTCGCGGCCGTTCCCGTCTATTCGACCGACGGCCGCACGGTCGACGAGATCGTCGCCGAAGGGCTCCGTGCCCGAGGGGCGACGGTCGCCGTCGCCGAGTCGTGCACGGGCGGACTCGTCGGGGGGCGGTTCACCGACCTTCGCGGCAGCTCCGACTACTTCCTCGGCGGCGTCATCGCCTACGCCAACGAGGCCAAGGTCGCTCTGCTCGGCGTCGACGGCGACGTGCTCGCCCGCCATGGCGCCGTCTCGGCCGAGGTCGCCGCCGCGATGGCCGAGGGGGCGCGCGCCGCGACCGGAGCGACGTTCGCCCTTTCGACGACCGGCGTCGCGGGTCCCGACGGCGGGACGCCCGAAAAGCCCGTGGGCCTGGTCTACCTCGGTTGCGCCGGTCCCGACGGCTGCCGCACCGTGCGCGAACGGTTCCCCGGCGATCGCGCGAGCGTCCGCGAGTGGGCGGTCACCCGCGCCCTTCACCTGCTCCGCGAGACGCTCGAAGCGGGCGAGGGCCCCGGCGAGACGCTCGCCGGGGCCGATGACGGCGGCGCGCCGTCCGCCGAGGGCGGCGACGCGTGAGCCGTTCGTGGACGGGCGAGACGCGGCGTCTGTTCGTGGCCTGCGAACTGCCCCCCGAGGTCGGCCTCGTCGTCGACCGCTGGCAGGAGGCCGAGCTCGCCCCGCACGAGGAGCTGCGGTTGGCGTCGAGCGTGCACCTCACCCTCTGCTTCCTCGGCGACGTCGCCGTCGAGCGCATCCCCGAGATCGAGGAGGCTCTTGCCGCGGTGCGTTTCGCACCGCTCGACGTGGACGTCGCCGGCGTCCTCTTCCTGCCCCCGCGGGGACCCAAGCGGGTCGTGGCCCTCGAGCTCGACGACCACGGCGGCGCGCTCGCCGCCCTCCAGGCCGAGGTGTCCGCCGCGCTCGCCGCGCGCCGCCTCTACAGGCCCGAGAAGCGGCCCTTCCTGGCCCACGTCACCGTCGCCCGCTATCGCCGCCCCGGTCCACCTTTTTCCCTGCAAAACGTCAACGTTCCGCGGTTTTGCCTGCGCCGGATGGTCCTGTATAGTAGCGTCCTGGAGAGGGCCGGCGCCGTGCACACCCCCCTGGCCGTCTTCACCGCATCCTGAGAGAGGAGCACCCGCCGTGGACAAGGACAAAGCGCTCGAAGCAGCGGTCACCCAGATCGAGCGCCAGTACGGCAAGGGCAGCATCATGCGCATGGGCGACCATGCCGCGGCCGACGTCCAGTGCCTGCCGACCGGGTCGCTCGCCCTCGACATCGCCCTCGGCGTCGGCGGCGTCCCGCGCGGACGCATCGTCGAGATCTTCGGCCCCGAGGCCTCGGGCAAGACCACCCTCGTCTACCATCTCATCGCCCAGGCCCAGCGCCGTGGCGGTCAGGCGGCCTTCATCGACGCCGAGCACGCCATGGACCCCATGTACGCCAAGGCGATCGGCGTCGACGTCGACAGCCTCCTCGTGTCGCAGCCCGACTATGGCGAACAGGCCCTCGAGATCGCCGAGATGCTCGTGCGCAGCGGCGCTCTCGACATCGTCGCCATCGACTCGGTCGCCGCCCTCACGCCCAAGGCCGAGATCGAGGGCGAGATGGGCGACAGCTTCGTCGGCCTGCAGGCGCGCCTCATGAGCCAAGCCCTGCGCAAGCTTGCCGGCACGCTCAACCGGTCGGGCACCATCTGCTGCTTCACCAACCAGTTGCGCGAGAAGATCGGCGTCATGTTCGGCAACCCCGAAACGACGACGGGCGGCAAGGCGCTCAAGTTCTACGCCACCATCCGCCTCGACATCCGCCGCATCGAGACGCTCAAAGACGGCGCCGAGGCGGTCGGCAACCGCGTCCGCGTGAAGGTCGTCAAGAACAAGGTCGCGCCGCCGTTCAAGCAGGCCGAGTTCGACATCATGTACGGGCAGGGCATCTCGCGCGAGGGCACGCTCCTCGACCTCGGCGTCCAGTACGACGTCGTGCAGAAGAGCGGCGCCTTCTTCAGCTACCGCGACGAGCGTCTCGGTCAGGGCCGCGCCAACGCGCGCGCCTTTCTCAAGGAGAACCCGGACCTCGCCGATGCCATCGAGGCCGAGGTGCGCGCCAAGGCCGGTCTGCCGCCACTGCCGGCGGCGCCGACAGTCCACGACGCGGCCCAAGTCGACCCGGTCACGGGCGAGGTCTCCTAGCGCGTCAGCAGACCGGCGGCCCGACGCCGCCCCTGCGCACCCTCACAGACAGGCCTGACGCTGGGCGGCAGCACGGTCGCTCACATTGACACCCCGGGTCTGTCTCGGCAATACTCACGTATGCATTGCGCCGCCGGCCTCGTCGCGAGCGACAGAGGCCGCGGCGCGTGCATGGCCAGCCATGGGGTGCACTGCGTCCGGGGAGAGGATGACGATGTTGGGAGCCGGCGCACCGGCTACACGAGTCGTCGCGTCCGGTCGACCCGACGTCCGCGGGCTTGTCGTCGCCACGGGCGCCCGGCCACCGCCTTTCGCCTTCCGGCTCTCTGACCTACGGCGCCGCTCGGGCGCCGTGAACTCGGACGTTCGCTGCGTTTCGAGTCCGTATGGAGGAGTCAATGGCTGAAGAGACTATCGTCTTCGCACGCAAGGCCTCCGGCCTCGTGCGCGAGCTCAACTGGTGGGACGTCCTGCTGATCACCATCGCCGGACCGGCGGCATCAGGCATGACGTACTACTCCGTCAGGATCCCCGGTGAGTACCCGGGGACCAACATGCCGCTGTCGTTCCTGCTCGGCGGGCTGCTCTGGCTCGCCCCCGTGATCCTGATCGCCGTGTTCGCGAGCTCCTTCCCGCGCAGCGGTTCGATGTACGTCGGGATCTCGCGGAGCACGCATCCCATCCTCGGCTTCATCCCGAACTGGCTGTGGTCGATCAGTTGCGGCCTGTCGGTCGGCTTTCTTAACTACATCGGCCTGTACGTGATCGCCGCCGGCTTCATGGTCGGTGGTCACATCAACGGCAGCTCCACCCTCGTCGACATCGGCAACTACATCGACAGCGACTACAACAGCCTGTGGATCGCGATGCTGATGACGGTCGGCGTCTGGCTCATCGAGCTCATGGGCATGGCCCGCCTCAAGTGGTTCATCCGCGGCGTCATCTACGCGCCGTTCGTGCTGACGATCGTGGCCCTGGTTCTGTTCATCGTCGCCGACGGCAAGGCCGGCTTCGACCAGATCTACGGCAGCGGCGCTGCGGCGCAGCTCACCGCCCTCGCCCAAGAGAAGGGCATCGCCGACGCGATCATGCCCTCGGGCGAGGCCATCGGCCAGTCGCTGCTGTGGGTGTTCTGGGCCTTCACCGCGGTCGAGTCGATCTCGTTCGTCGGCAGCGAGGTGAAGACACCGCGTACGAGCTACCTGCGCGGCATCGGCATCGGCTTCGTCGCGGTCACCGTCCTCTACATCCTGAGCTCCTGGATGCCGCAGTTCGCCTTCGGGTCCGACTTCGTCCGCGACTACGGTTGGCTGTACTACAACCACCCGGACGCGCTCGAAGAGCTCCTCGGATACCCGCCGGCCACGCCCTCGATACCGTTGTACGCCTCGTTCTGTGCCCACACCGCGTGGCTCTCCATCCTGCTCGGCATCGGCTACTTCCTCTGGTACCTGAACACGTCGACAGCCATGTGGATGGGCACCGTACGCGCCCTCTTCGCGATGTCGTTCGACCGCCAGTTGCCCCTCGGCCTCTGCAAGGTCAGCAGCAACGGCACGCCGACGACCGCGACCCACGTCATCGGTATCCTCGCCCTGATCGGCTGCTTCGTCGGCCTCGGCGACGCTGCGGGTACCGAGTCCGCGGCGGTGATGATGTCCATCCTCGACTACACGGGCATGTACTTCATCTGGACGCTCGGGCTGGCGGCGCTCTTCCTGCCGTTCACTCGGCCCGACCTGTTCGCGAACTCGACCTTCCAGCAGCGCATCTTCGGCATCCCGTGGATGTCCGTGCTGGGTGGTCTGGTCCTCGGGATCGGCTTCTACATGATCATCTACACCGGTCTCGAGCTCACCTACACGTACTCGCAGATCGGGATGGCGATCATCGTCACTATCGGTCTCTCGCTGGTCGCGGGGATGTACGCGAAGAACCGTCGCGAGGGCATCGACCCGAACCAGATCTTCGCCCAGATCCCGCCGTCCTGAGCCGAGCGCTCAGAGCGGAAGAAGAACGACGCAGGAGGAACGACGGGGGCCGCGCCTTGCGGCGCGGCCCCCGTCGCCTTTCACCGGCCTCGCGCCGGGTGACCGCCTCGCGCGTCGAACCCCTTCGCGCTGTCGGCTCCGTTGACCGGCATCGCTCAGCCTCGCGCTGTGGGTCCCGTTGACCGGCGTCGCTCACCTTCCCCGTCGGCTCCGTTGACCGGCGTCGCGCCGCGCCGCTAAAATGCGCCCGCGCGTTCGGAAGACGCGACAGGGGGCCGGACGTGGTTGTCGGACTCCCTGGTGGTCGCCGACGCCATAGGGCGGGACACCCTGGTGGTCGCCGACGCCATAGGGCACAGAGAGGAGTTCGCGTGCCGGTCGTCACGGCACTGCGGCACACGCGCGGCGGCAGGGTCGCGGTCCATCTTGACGGCCGCTACTCGTGCACGGTCTCGGCGGACCTCGTCGCCGGGGAGAGTCTCTTCGAGGGACGCGAGCTGGACGAGGCCGAGGCCGCGGCGCTACGCGCCGCGGCCTCGGCCGAGCAGGCGCTCAGCGACGCCATCCGCCTGCTCGGTCATCGCGCCCGCAGCCGCCACGAGCTCCGCGAACGTCTGCTGCGGAAGGGCCATGCCGCGACCACGGTGGCTGTCGTGCTCGAGCGGCTCGCCGGGGACGGACTGCTTGACGACGCCGCGTTCGCCCGTGCTTACGTTGCCGACAAGCGCCATCTCAACGGCTGGGGCGAGGAGCGGATCCGCCGCGGTCTCAGGGAGCTGGGCGTCGCCGCCGACGTCGCGGAGGCGGCGCTCGTTCAGGCGAGGAGCCGCAATGCAATAGACGCCCAAGGGCAGAGCTACGACGCGGCGGCCGGTGTAGCTCAAGGCGCCGACGCGACGGAGGTCGGCGACGCCACAGACGACGAGCTCGGCCGGGCTCTCGCCGTGCTCGCGCGGCGCAAGCGCGAGGGCGCGCCGCCCGACGTCGTGCGGCGGCGCGCCCTCGCCGCTCTCCGGCGGCGCGGGTTCGGCAGCGACGTCGCCTGGCGTGCCCTGCGCCAATGGCTGGGCGAGGTCGGCGACGACGATTGAAGCGCCGGGGGGCGCGGTGCGTCGGAGTCCGCGGGACTGCAGCGCCGAGGGGCGCGGTACGTCGGAGTCCGCGGGACTGCAGCGCCGGGGGCGCAGGGTCGTCGACGTGCTCCGGCAGTCCGAGCCTGCGTCGCCGTGCGCGAAGGCGCGGCGCGCCAAGAGGGGTGGACGTAGTGCGCCGAATTGACGCTCGTCCGCCGCTTGCGTAGTATCGTCGTGCGCGAATGAGACGCGTGGACTGTAGTGACGTTCCTCGCGCGGGCACATGCGATACGACGACGGCGCGTCAGCGTCGAAGCGATTGACAACGACGACAGGGGTCAGGCAGAGAGGTTTGGGAGGTTTTGACCTGTACTGAACTGTGCGTGTCGTGACCCCTGCGACGTGACATCTTCGTTCTCGGTATCGCGTGCCGGTGCGAGCGCAGCACAGGCCGGGCGTCGCGCCCGGCTTTTTTCGTGCGGCGACGACAGTGAGGGGAACGCAAGATGATGACTGCACTGTACGTGGTGGTGGCGTTGGCCGCCGGCCTCGCCGCCGGATACTTCATCCGTCGGGCCTTGGCCGGCAGTCGCGCGGCGACGGCCGAGCGCGAGGCGGAGCGGCTCGTCCGCGACGCCCGTCGCGAGGCCGAGACCATCCTCAAGGAGGCTCGGCTCGAGGCCAAGGAAGAGGTCCACAAGGTCCGCAGCGAGGTCGAGGAGGAGCTGCGCGAGCGGCGCGCGGAGCTGGCCGGCGCCGAGCAGCGCATGATCCAGCGCGAGGAGCAGCTCGAGGCGCGCGCCGTCGAGCAGGACCGGCGCGACCAGTCGCTGCGCGACCGCGAGGCGAACATCGAGAAGCTGACCGAGGAGGTCGAGGCCGCTCGCCAGGAGATCGTCGGGACCTTGGAGCGCGTCTCGGGGATGAGCACGGCGCAGGCGCGCGAGGAGCTGCTCAAGCGGACCGAGGAGGAGGCCCGACACGACATGGCCAAGCTCGTGCGCCAGGTCGAGGAGGAGGCGCGTCGCGAGGCCGACCGGCGGGCGCGCAACATCCTCTCGCTGAGCATCCAGCGGACGGCGGCCAACCATGTCGCCGAGACGACCGTCTCCGTCGTCAACCTGCCCTCCGACGACATGAAGGGCCGCATCATCGGCCGCGAGGGGCGCAACATCCGCGCCCTCGAGAACGTCACTGGTATCGACTTCATCATCGACGACACGCCCGAGGCCGTCGTCCTCTCGGGCTTCGACGGCGTGCGCCGCGAGATCGCCCGCCTCACGCTGACGAAGCTCATCGCCGACGGGCGCATCCACCCGGCGCGCATCGAGGAGACATACGCCCAGGCTCAAGCCGAGGTCGAAGCGACGATCGAGGAGGCCGGCGAACAGGCGTGCTTCGACACCAACGTGCACGGCTTGGCGCCCGAGCTCGTCAAGCTCCTCGGACGCCTCAAGTACCGGACGAGCTACGGTCAGAACGTCCTCAACCACTCGGTCGAGGTGGCCCACCTCGCCGGCATCATGGCGGCCGAGCTCGGCGCGAACGTCAAGATCGCCCGGCGCGCCGGCCTCCTCCACGACATCGGCAAGGCGGTCGACCATGAGGTGGACGGCTCGCACGCCGAGATCTCGCAGCAGCTCGCCAGGAAGTACCGCGAGTCGCAGAGCGTCGTGCACGCGATCCAGGCCCACCACCAGGACATCGAGCCGCAGACGGTCGAGGCTGTCCTCGTGCAGGCGGCCGACGCGATCTCGGCGGCGCGTCCCGGCGCCCGTCGCGAGTCGCTCGAGAACTACGTCAAGCGGCTCGAGGCCCTCGAGGAGATCGCCGAGAAGCACAGCGGCGTCGAGAAGTGCTACGCGATGCAGGCCGGGCGCGAGGTCCGCGTGATGGTCAAGCCGGCGGAAGTGGACGACGGCGGGACCGCGCTGCTCGCGCGCGAGATCGCCAAAGAGATCGAGACCCAGCTCGACTACCCGGGCCAGGTCAAGGTCACGGTCATCCGCGAGAACCGGGCCGTGGAGTACGCCAAGTAGACGCGACCCCGGGCGCCGCCCCGTGGGGAGGACGTGATGCGCACGTACTACCTGCGCTCGTTCGGCTGCCAGATGAACGAGCACGACGCCGAGCGCATCAGGTATGCGCTCGAGGCCGAGGGGCTGGCGCCGGTCCCGGCGCCGGACGAGGCCGACGTCCTTGTCTACAACACCTGCACCGTGCGCCGGAGCGCCGACGACCGCATCGCCGGCCACCTCAGCGAAGCGGCGCGCCTGAAGCGCGAGGACCCGGCCCGGGTCGTGCTCGTCACCGGCTGCCTGCCGCAGTCGGGACCGGGGGCTTTCTTCCGCCGCTTCCCGTTCGTCGACGGCGCCCTGGGGCCGCAGAACCTGCACCGGCTGCCCGAGCTGTTACGGGCGGCCGTGGAGCCCGCCGGCCAAGCCGGCGGGCCGTCCGGCCGCCCCGGTTTCTTCGAGGATGGCCCTGACCTCAGCGGCGAGCTTCCCGGACGCCGGGCCCGTCCCTTCCAGGCCTGGGTCCAGGTCATGTCCGGCTGCAGCAACTTCTGCTCGTACTGCATCGTGCCCTACGTGCGCGGCCCGGAGCGCAGTCGCGATGCGGCGGCGATCCTGGCCGAGGTGCAGGCCCTCGCCGCCGACGGCGTGCGCGAGGTCACCCTCCTCGGCCAGAACGTGAACGCGTACGGGCTCGACCTGCGCCGCGCCGGGAGGGGAGACGCCCTGGACTTCGCGTCCCTCCTGCGCCTCCTCGACGCCGAGGGCGGCGTTTCCCGGCTGCGCTTCATGACCTCGCACCCCAAGGACCTCTGCGACGACCTCGTCGCCGTCGTCGCCGAGCTGCCGACGGTGTGCGAGCACGTGCACCTGCCCCTGCAATCCGGGTCGGACACGGTCCTCGCCGCCATGCGGCGCGCCTACACCGCCGACGCGTTCCTCGAACGCGTCGCCGCCCTGCGCGCCGCCGTCCCCGACATCAGCGTCACGACCGACCTCATCGCCGGGTTTCCGGGCGAATCGGAGGCCGACTTCGCGGCGACGCTCGAGGTCGTGCGCGCAGCGCGCTTCGAGGGCGCCTTCACGTTCGTGTACTCGGCTCGCGAGGGCACCGCTGCGGCCGCGCTCCCCGAGCAGGTCCCGGAGGACGTGCGCCGGGAGCGTGTCGAGAGGCTCATCGACCTCACCCAGGAGCTCGCCCTCGCAGCCAATCGCCGCTGGGTCGGACGTCGAGCCGAGATCCTGGTCGAGGGCCCGAGCCGCCACGGCGACGGCCTTCGCGGACGCACCCGCCAGAACGTGACGGTGAACTTCACGGGCTGCGCCCAGCCGGGTACTATAGTGGAAGTCGAGATCGAGGCCGCGACCTCGACGACGTTGCGAGGTCGGACGGCGCGGAGCTAGACAGGGAGGAGCCACTCATGCGCGGCTGTATCTGTCCCCATCCGCCGCTCCTCATCCCCGAGATCGGGGGCGCCTCGCTCGCCAAGGTCGAGGCTACCGTGCGGGGCATGAGGGCACTGGGGAACGACCTCGGCGAGTTCGAGACCGCCGTCGTGATCTCGCCCCATACGCCCGGCTACGCCGACGCCCACACGATCAAGGTCGCGCCGCGCCTCAGTGGCGACTTCAGCGGCTTCGGCTGTCCACAGGTGTCGTTCTCGTTCGAGAACGATCCCGCGCTCGTCGACCTGCTGCTCGCTCTCGCCGGCGGCGACCGGACGGTCGATCTGGTGCCCACTGAAGACGAGCTGCTCGACCACGGCGTCCTCGTCCCGATCAGCTTCCTGCACCCCCGACGTCTCGTCTCGCTCTCCATCGTCAACGCCTACAGCAAGCATCGCGCCCTCGGCCAACTGGTCCGACGGTGCGCCGAAGAGCTGGGACGGGACGTGGTCTTCGTCGCCTCGGGCGACCTCTCGCACAGGCTCATCCCGGGCGCGCCCGCCGGGTACGACCCCTGCGGCGCGATGTTCGACGAAGCGGTCGTCAGAGCTGCCGAGACCGGCGACTTGGCGTCGCTCGCCGAGCTCGACCGCAGTCTGGTCGCCGGCGCCGGCGAGTGTGGCCTGCGCTCGTTCATCGCCCTCGGCGGCTTCCTCGGGGACGACGCCGTGGTCGATCCGCACGTCTACAGCTACGAGGGCCCGTTCGGGGTCGGCTACCTCGTGGCGCGCTTCGGGCGCCCCGAAGCGCAGGCCGAGGGTTAAGGCGCGCATGTCCGGCGGACCGGGGAAGACCGACGCGGGAGGCCGCAGACCAGGCGCCGACACGTCCGGCCCCGGACGGGGACCGGCCGATTATGCCCGCGCCTGCGTCGAGGCGTTCGTCCACGGGCAGCCGGCCCCGCCGCCACCCGACGACCCCTTCTACGACCGCCCGGCCGCCTGCTTCGTCTCGCTCAAGAAGCGTGGCGAGCTGCGCGGCTGCATCGGCACGCTGGCCCCGGCCGAACCCGACCTCGGCGCCGAGATCGCGCGCAACGCCTACTCGGCGGCCTTCCATGACCCCCGGTTCCCGCCCCTCCGGCCGGAGGAGCTCGACGACCTGAGCGTGAGCGTCGACGTCCTCAGCCCGTCGGAGCCGTGCGACAAGTCGGACCTCGACCCCTCACGCTACGGCGTCATCGTCTCATCGGGGTTCAGGCGCGGCGTCCTGCTCCCCGACCTCGAGGGTGTCGACACTGTCGCCACCCAGCTCGCGATCGCTTTGCAGAAGGCCGGCATCGCCCCCTGGGAGGACTTCTCGCTGGAACGCTTCACGGTCACCCGCTACCACGAGGGCGACCCGCCGCGTGACTGACGACGCGCGCGGCTGCGTGGTCGCCCTGTTCGGCGCCACGGGCCTCGGCAAGACCGAGGTCGCCGTGGCGCTGGCGGAGCGCCTGGGCGCCGAGATCGTCGTCGCCGACTCGATGCAGGTGTACCGCGGCCTGCCGATCCTCACCAACCAGCCGTCGGCGGAGCTCATGGCGCGGGCCAGGTTCCACCTTGTCGGCTTCGTCGACCCGCGGGACGAGTGGTCGGTGGCCGCCTACGCCGAGGCCGCCCACGCGGCCATCGACGACATCTTGGCCCGTGGCGTGCCGGTCGTCGTCGAGGGCGGCTCCGGACTGTACCTGCGCGCCGCGCTCGGCCGGCTCACGTTCGCCGGCCGGCCCGACCCCGCGTTGCGGCGCGCCCTCGAAGCGGCGTGGGCGCGCGACCCGGACGGGGTCCTCGCCGAGCTCCGCTCGCTCGACCCCGTCACGGCCGCGCGCGTCGACGCCGCGAACCCGCGGCGCGTCGTTCGCGCCCTCGAGGCCGTGCGCGTGCTGGGACGGCCGCTGGCGGCGGCTGAGCGCGGCGCCCTCTGGCGCCTGCCGGAGCGCTATCCGCATCGCCTCGTCGCCCTCGAACCTGAGCGCGCGCGCCTGCGGGAGCGCGTCGACGCCCGCGTGCAGGCGATGCTCGCCGCCGGCGCCCTGGACGAGGTCCGGAGCGCCCGGGCTGCCGGTCCGCTCTCACGCACGGTCACCCAGGCGATCGGTGTGCGCGAGCTCCTCGGCGTCCTCGACGGCGAGCTCACGCTCGAGCAGGCGGCCGCCGCGATGCGCTCGCGCACCCATGCCCTTGTGCGCCGCCAGCTCACCTGGATGCGCAAACTGCCCGAGGCGCTGCGCGAGCCGGTGGAGGGGCGGCCGCCCGACGAGGTCGCCGCTGCTCTCCTCGCGCGTGTCACCGGCTGACCGACCGCGGGCGCGCGCCCTGCGCGGCATCCGCGGCGCGCGCCTTTCGTGCTCCCGACACCGCGCGCCGCGCGTCTCTCGTGCTTCCGACACCGCGCGGCGCGCGCGCTCCCTGCCGCTCAGCCGCTTCGAGGCGCCGTGGTACGATGGGTTCTCGGTCGCTCCCATGGAGGTGTCGCGCGTGACGGTCAAGTGGCAGGGCCCCGGCAAGATGCAGTTCTCGAAGTGGCAGGGCCTCGGGAACAACTACATCCTCCTCCATCGCGACCAGGTCCCCTTCGCCTTGACGCCGGAGCGCGTACGCCTGCTCTGCGACCGTAACCTCGGCATCGGCAGCGACGGCATCCTCGTCGTCGGACCACGGACCGGCGAGGACCGCTTCCGCCTGCAGATCTTCAACCCCGATGGCAGCGAGGCCGAGATGTGCGGCAACGGGGTGCGCATGGTCGCCCGCAAGCTCAAGATGGAGGGGTCGCTCCACGGCGACGTCGTCACTCTCGAGACGGCGGCCGGCGAGATCAAGCCGACGCTCCTCGACGGCGACCTCGTCCGCGTCGACATGGGCGCCGCCCGGTTCGGCGGCGAGAAGCTCGCCGGCTTCGACGACGAGGCCGTCAACGCCTCGCTGCACGCCGCCGGCCGCAACTTCACCTTCACCTTCGTCGACGTCGGCAACCCGCACGCCGTCATCCAGTCGCCCTGGCCCCTCGAGCTCGTCCCTCTGCACGAGGTCGGACCGATGATCGAGGAGCACAAGCACTTCCCGCGCAAGGCCAACGTCGAGTTCGTGAGGGTCGTGGACGAGCACACGGCCAAGGTCCGCGTCTGGGAGCGGGGCGTGGGGGAGACCCGCGCCTGCGGCACCGGGGCGACGGCGACGGCCGTCGCCCTCGTCAAGACCGGCCAGTGCACAAGCCCCGTCACCGTCGAACTGCCCGGCGGCACGTTGGAGGTCGAGGTCGGCGACGACTGGCGCGTGTTCATGACCGGGCCGGCCGAGGAGATCTACCACGGCGACCTCTCGCAGGAGTTCCTCCGTCACCTGGAATAGGGCAGCGGACGCCGAGGCCCCCTCTACGACTATGTCCGGAGAGCCATGACACCCTCACGGCGCGTACAGGACCTTCCTCCATACCTGTTCGCTGAGATCGAGCGCAAGGTGGCGGCGCGCCGCGCCGCCGGCGTCGACGTCATCAGTCTCGGCATCGGCGACCCCGACATGCCGACGCCCGGCCACATCGTCGAGGCGCTGATCGCCGGCGCGCGCGACCCGGCGACGCACCAGTATCCGAGCAACCGCGGGGAGCCGGCCTTCAGGGAGGCGGTCGCCGGGTACTACGCGCGCCGGTTCGGCGTGACCCTCGACGTCGAGACCGAGATCGTCCCCCTCCTGGGCGCCAAGGAGGGGGTCGCCCACATCTGCACGACGCTGCTCGACCCCGACGACGTCTGCCTGGCGGCCGATCCCGGGTACCCCGTCTACACCGCCGGGCCACTGCTCGCCGACGCCGAGGCGGTCCCTCTGCCGCTGGTGCCTGAGCTGGGCTTCCAGCCGGACCTCGAGGCCGTCCCGGCCGACGTCCTCGAGCGGGCGAAGATGCTCTTCGTCTGCTACCCGAACAACCCGACCGGCGCCGTCGTCGAAGACGACTTCTTCGCCCGCCTCGTCGCCTTCGCCAAGACCAACGACCTCGTCGTGGTGCACGACAACGCCTACGCCGACATCACCTTCGACGGCTACGTGGCCCCGAGCTTCCTCGCGACGCCGGGGGCGAAAGAGGTCGGCGTCGAGCTGTTCTCGCTCTCGAAGAGCTACAACATGACGGGTTGGCGCGCCGGCGCGATCGTCGGCGACGCGGAGGTCGTCGAGGCGTACTGGCGCCTCAAGACGAACGTCGACTCGGGCATGTTCGGCGCCGTGCAGCGCGCCGCCGCCGCCGCCCTCGACGGCCCGCAGGACTGCGTGCGCGAGATGTGCGACGTGTACGCCCACCGCCGCGACCTCCTCGTCGAGGCGCTGCGCGCCATCGGCTTGTCGGCGACGCCGCCCAAGGGCACCATCTACCTGTGGGCGCCGGTCCCCGAGGGGCACACTTCGGCGAGCTTCACCGAGCTCGTGCTGGAGCAGGCGGACGTGATCGTCTCGCCGGGGGCCGCCTACGGCCCCTCCGGCGAGGGCTTCGTCCGCTTCTCGCTCACGGTGCCCGACGCTCGCCTGCACGAGGCCGTCCAGCGCATCGCCGAGCGCGTGCGCCTGTAGGGGGTGCGGCACGAAGGACTGGGGGTCCGACGGGGGTGCGGCACGAAGGACTGGGGGTCCGACACGCACGAGATCATGACCGACGGATCCACCGCCGTCAGTCCGCCGCGCGCCGTCGTGTTCGCCGTGTTGCCCGGCGGCGAGGCGCACGCGGCCGCGGACGACGAGCATCTGGCCGAGATCAAGGAGCTTCTGCGCTCGGCGGACATCGAGTGGCTCGCCGATGTCGTCCAGCATCGCGATCGGCCCGACCCGCATGCATACCTGGGCCGCGGCAAGATGGCCGAGCTCAAGGCGGCGGTGAAGGCGTCGGGCGCGACGGTCGCGGTCTGCGAGGACGACCTCACGCCGGGTCAGGTCGCTGCAGTGCTCGACGCCGTCGACGCCGACGTCCTCGACCGGACCGAGCTCATCCTCAGCGTCTTCGCGAAGCACGCCCACTCGCTCGAGGGGACCTTGCAGGTCCATCTGGCGCAGCTCGAGTACGAGCTCACGCGCATGCGCGGCAAAGGCCTTGTGCTCTCGCGCCTCGGCGCCGGCGTCGACATGCGCGGTCCCGGCGAGACGAAGCTCGAAGTCGACCGCCGCGTCATCCGCCGGCGCATCCAGGTGCTCCGACAGCGCATCGAGCGCATGGCCAGGACGCGGCGCACGCAGCGCGCTCGTCGCCTGCGCAGTTCCGTCCCGCTCATCGCCCTCGCCGGGTACACGAACGCGGGCAAGTCCACGCTCCTGAACGCGCTCACCGACGCGCACGTCCCCGTCGCCGACCGCCTGTTCGAGACCCTCGACCCGACGACGCGCTCCTTCCGCTACCGCGACCGCGATTACGTCATCACCGACACGGTCGGGTTCATCCGCAAGCTGCCGCACCAGCTCGTCGATGCGTTCGCCTCGACGCTGGAAGAGACGACGATCGCCGACGTCGTCCTCGTCGTGGCCGACGCAAGCCTCGAGATGGACGAGATCGCGGCGCGCGAGAAGACGGTCGCCGACGTGCTCGACATGATCGGCTCGCACGCGCCGCGGATCCTCGTCTTCAACAAGACCGACCTGCTGGACGACGCGGCGCGGCGCGCCCGCCTCGAAGCGACGTACCCGGACGCCGCTTACATCTCGGCGGCGACGGGGGAGGGGCTCGACGAGCTCCGCGCCCGGATCGCCGCCTTCTTCGACCGCGCCCTGCGACCCGTGCGCCTGCTGTTCCCGTACACCGAGGGCGCGGCGATGAACCGCCTGCGCGGCGTCGCCAGCGACCTGCGCGAGGAGCACACCCCCGAGGGCGTCGTCGTCGAGGCGCGGCTGCCGGCGGCGGAGGCGGCGCGCTACGCGCGCTTCGACGCCGCCCTCTGCGACCGCGACCGGCGCGGCGCCGGGACGGGCCGCGACGAGGAAGGCGGACGAACGCACCGCGAAGACCAAGGCGAAGGCGATGGCCGCGAAGGCGATGGCCGCGCCGCGGGCGGCGACGCGGCGGGTGCACAGTGACGTCCGCTCGCCAGTCGGGCACGTCCGCTCGCCTGTCGGGCGCGCCGGTCGCCGTCCCTGTGAAGCTGCTTTCGCCGGCGGCCCGTCTGCCGCAGCGGGCCTATGAGCACGACGCCGCCTGGGACTTGTTCGCTGCCGAGGCCGCCGTCCTTCCGCCCCTCGGACGCGCAGTGATCGGCACGGGCGTCGCCTTGGGACTCCCGCCGGGGCTTGCGGCCCTCACGCTGCCGCGTTCGGGCCTCGCCGCCCGGCACGGCATCGCCATCGTCAACGCCCCAGGCCTCATCGACCCGGGCTATCGCGGCGAAGTGAAGGTCATCCTGCTCAACACCGACGCCGGCGTGTCTTTCGGCGTGGCAATCGGCGACCGCATCGCCCAGCTCCTGCTGGTCGACCTGCCCGACGTCGACCTTGTCGAGACGGACAGACTGGACGATACCGACCGCGGCAGCCAAGGCTTCGGCTCGAGTGGACGTCAGGGCGAACCAGGCAGGGGAGAGGGGGTACGGTCGTGACCGAAAGACAGGAAGGCTCGCCCGCTCCAGAGCAGGCGCCATCGGCCGGCGAGCGACGCTCGTCCATCTTTGACCACAGGCCGCCCGGTCTCGGCGGAGCCGACCAGAGGCAGGAAGGCAGCGAGAGCTTGCCTACTATTAGAGTCGGTGGATATCTCGCCGTCGCCGGCAAGTTGCTCATGGTCCAGCAGCGACGCGCTGACGCGCGGTATTGGCTCTTGCCCGGCGGAGGCGTCCGCTTCGGAGAACCGCTGGCGCAGGCCCTCGTGCGCGAGGTCCGCGAGGAGCTCGATCTGCGCGTCGCGGTCGGGCCGTTGCTTGCCATCGTCGAATCGATCTCACCGGAGCCTGCCTACCGCAAGCACGTCGTCCACCTCATCTTCGACCTCTCGGCCGCGCCCGAGGCGGACCCGCGCCCGCGCGACCCCGACGTGCTCGACGCGCGCTTCCTCGACGAGACCGAGATCGCCGCCGCCGACGTGCGACCGCCGATCGGCGACTTCCTCGCCGCGTGCCTGCGGGAGCGGCCGTCCTCGCCCCAGTATCTGGGCCGGCGCTGGTAGACGGCTAAGCCGCACCGAAAGACGCGACACGCGACACCGCCGCGCCGACAGGCCGCCACCACACCGCCGCGTCGACAGGCCGCCATCACACCGCCGCGCCGACAGGCCGCCCACCGGCCCGCCGACAAACACATCGCCAAGGTTCCCCGGACTCGGCGGTAACGTCGACTTCGAACGTGAACGTAACGCACGATAATCGCCGTTATGTAAAGTAGACGCCGGACCGCGCAACTTCCCCGTGCCTCGACGTGCGGCACCCCCCCGCCGTCGTCTCCCTCCTTTCCTGCCGTTCCCTCTTCGTAGGGGATCGTCGGAGATCGTCGTGACGACTGTCACCACCTCGCCGAAGTTTCAGGTCGTGATCGCCCAAGCGCATCCGCGAGGCGCTTGACCTGCGCCCGGGCCAGAACGTCGACGGACTGGTGGTACCCACGAGCAGCGTGCACGAGGTGTACGAGGTCTCGACGCGCCAGGTAGACGTCGGCGTGGACCGCTCGCAGACGAACGCCTGTTCGTCCCCTCCTGACGGGCCGCGTCCGGGGGCGGCCCTCAGTAGGCGATCAGACTGAAGACGTCGTAGCCGCGGAGCTTGTCGCGCCCCTTGAGGGCGCTGAGCTCGATCAGGAACGCCAGCCCGGCGACGTTGCCGCCGAGCTTCTCGACGAGCTCGATCTTGGCTTTCGCCGTCCCGCCGGTCGCGAGAAGGTCGTCGTGGATGAGCACGTTCTGCCCCGGCTTGATGGCGTCGGCGTGGATCTCGAGCTTGTCGGTGCCGTACTCGAGGTCGTATTCGGCCGACACCGTCTCGTACGGCAACTTCCCGGACTTCCGCGCGCAGACGAACCCGGCGCCGAGGCCGTAGGCGACTGCGGCGCCGAGGATGAACCCGCGCGCCTCCGCCCCGAGGACCACGTCGATATGCCTGCCGGTGCCGTACTCGACGATGCGGTCGACGGCCTCACGCAGGGCGGCCGGATCCTGCAACAAGGGCATGATGTCGCGAAAGAGGACGCCCTCCTTGGGAAAGTCCGGGATCGCGCGCACTTTGGCGGCGAGGTCGATCAGCCCGTCAGTCATCGTGACTCCTCGTTCGGCATGGCACTGGTTCGCGGTACACGAGCTCGAGGTCGACGCGTCCCGTGCGGAAGGCTCACGGTGCCAGGCATGACAGTGAGCGACCGCCGAGCCCGGGCTCAGCCTTCCCCCGGTCCGCCGGCGGTCAGGCGACGGATGCCGCGCGTCAGCAGGAGCTGACGCAGTTGCGTCGTCGCCTGGACGATCTCTTCAAGCTGGTCCAGGCCCTCGCGGCGGCGCTCCGGGCGTCGCGACCTGAGCGCCGGCAGGAGCACCTGCTCGACCAACCCGAGCTCGCGGTCGACGGCGCTCTTGATCAGACGCAGGTTCTTGGGCCGCAGCCCCGTGACGGCCAACTGCGCCGCGGCGCCGATGATGCCGCAGTCGTTCTCGCTGTAGCAGCGCACGCCGCTGACTTGGCGCCCCTTGACCAGTTCGTACTCCTCGAGCTCGTCGAGCAGCGCCCTGTCCGCCCCGGTGAGCTGCATGACCTCCTCGGCGGTGTAAGTACGCTCCTCCCCCGGGACGACGAAGTCGGCCTTGCGCAGCCCCTGCCGCGCTGTCGGCGCGGCCGCGGCCGGGCTGCGCTCGAGCTCGCGGCGGATGACCTTGAGCGGCAGGTACTCGTCGCGCTGCATGGTGAGCACGCGTACGAGACGGTTGAAGTCGTCCTGCGAGTAGAGACGATAGCCCGCCTTGGTCCGCCGCGGCATGATCAGGCCCTGTTCCTCGAGGTAGCGCAGCTTACTGACGCTGATGTCGGGGAACTCGCCCTTGAGGCGCTCTACCACCGAGCCGATGGTGAGGAGCTTCTCGTCCTCGATGTCGAACAGCAGCTCGACGCTCTCGGGAGTCACGGCACTCGCAGAGGTCACGGCACGATGAAGGTCAGCTTGTACTTGCCGATCTGTATCTCGTCGCCGTCGGTGAGTACCGTCTCGTCCGTACGCCGGCGGTTGACGAAAGTGCCGTTGAGGCTACCCTGGTCGGTCAGCGTGAACCGCTCACCCCCGCGGACGACGACGGCGTGGTTGCGTGACACCGTCACGTCGTCGAGGAAGATGTCGGCGTCCGGGTGGCGGCCGATGCTCGTGCGCTCGCCCTCGAGCGGGTAGACCTCACCGGCTCTGCCGCCGCCGCTGCGGATCACAAGGGCAGGCTTGTCGCGCGGCGCGCCCGCGACGGGGCCAAGCTCCTCCTCTTCCCCGGGCTGAAAGCTGATCGTCGTCTGGTCGTCGGGCTGGTCGCCGACGAGGCTGGCGCCGCAACGCGTGCAGAAGGCGGCGCCGTCGGAGTTCCTGAACCCGCAGTTGGGACAGAACACCCTACTCCTCCGTGACGTCTCCGGAGACCTCACCGCGGCGACCCGGACCCTCGCCGGCGAGGATACGCTTGAGGCCTTCGACGTCGTCGGCGCTGATGACCGGCTGGCCTTCGGTGCGCTTCTTCTGGAGGCGCATGACGAGCTCGGCGCGCAGGATGTCGAGCTTACCCTGCAAGATGCGCCGCCGGCGGGAGATCTCGCGCTCTTCGGTCTCGAGTCGGGCGATCAGCGCCCGAAGCTCGTCGTCAGATCGCGAGACCAGGTCGACGATGTCGTCCATCGCGCTCACCCTCCGTAGATTGGGGGAGTGTCTACGTTAGCCGAGGCGCGCTCAACGTTCAAGCTCAGGTTGAGGCGGTTCCCCGTGCCCGACCGTCCCGCCGTCCAGATCCCTCGGGATCTGGACGGCGACGATGCCACTGTCGGCGAGACGGCCGATCGCCTTGAGCGCATCGTACTCGTCGAACTCGCCGTCGACGAGGATGCCTTCGACGACGTCGCCGACGGTGCGGGCGCCGGGACCGACGTGCGCGAGCACGCGTGCCTCGCTCGCGTCGTCGGTCCCGGCGCCCGCACGCTGCAGCCGGACCACGGCCGGAGCCGGGTAGCGGGCGCGCATCTGTTGGATCTCGTCGAGCCGACGCATGCCTTCGACAAGCAGTGATGCCGCCTGGATCCCTGCGCGAAGGTTACAACTCTCATCGTCAACGTAGGCGTCGCCGTCGAAATCGAAAGTGCCCTCGCGCATGTCGAGAAGCGCGTAGAAGGCCTTTTCGCCCCTCAGCGAGCCGCGGGACGCTGCGACAAGGAGACCGTCGCGGAACGCCAGCTCGCCGGCGACCCGCCCACCGCCGTCGCTCAGCACCAGACGGCCTGTCTTGTCGCCCATCGACATCATCTCGACGAGGTCGCTGAGCGCCAGCTCCCCAAGATCGCCCTTCAAGCCCACGTGCGCGTCACCCAGCCTGCGCCCTGTTCCGGGCGTCGGGCCCGTGGGACCCTCGCCCCGCTTCGGGTCCCGTGCGGCCCACGCCCCATTCCAGTCTTGCCGACGACGCGGCCGCCGCGCGCCGTCGCCGGGACTCATGCTCATGCGGCCTCCTGACGATACACGAAGGGCGGGCGTCGCGTGAGCTTGGGCAGGGCACGCCGAGCCCGCGCCAGGTGTCGGCAGCGCCGACAACGCACCGTTGTATACTGCGCACACCGCGACGAGGCCACGAAGGGAGCGTGCATGGCCAGGCGCAAGGGGCTGGTCATCAACGACCGCCAGCTCGACCGCTGTGACGACCTGCTGCGGAAGCTCAAGGAGGTGTCGGGGTCGAGCTTCCTCGCGCTGATCTCGGCCTCGGGCCAGCCCATCACCACCGCCTCGGACGAGTACCATCCGGAGACCCTGTCGCTGGCTTCGCTCGCGGCGAGCTCGTTCGCCGCGACCCGGCAACTCGCCAAGATCCTCGACGAGAACGAGTTCACGCTGCTGTTCCACGAGGGCAAGGCGCTGAACCTGCACGTCTCGCAGGTCACCGACCAGGTGCTGCTGATCGTCACGTTCGGGCGCCAGACTCAGGTGGGCAAGGTCCGCCTGTACACCCAGCGCGCGATGGAGGTCCTTCGCCAGGTCTTCGAGGGGCCGGACGACGAAGAGGGTCCGGCCATGGACTCGGGGTTCGAGGCCGACGCCGGGCTCGCGATCGACGACCTGTTCAAGGACCTGTGAGGCCAGGTCGATGCCGCTGATCAACTTCGCCGCGCGCGAGATCAACTACAAGATCGTCTACTACGGCTGCGGGCTCTGCGGCAAGACCACGAACATCCAGTACATCCACCGCACCATCAACCCTGAGGCGCGCGGCAAGCTGGTCTCGATCGCCACCGAAGAGGAGCGCACCCTGTACTTCGACTTCCTCCCCCTCACACTGGGGACGGTCAAGGGCATGCAGACACGCTTCCACCTCTACACGGTCCCGGGCCAGAGCTATTACAACGCCAGCCGTAAGCTGGTGCTGCAGGGCGTCGACGGCGTGATCTTCGTCGCCGACTCGCAGATCACGCGCCTCGACGAGAACGTCGAGAGCTACCTCAACCTCTGGGACAACCTCCTCGCCCAGGGCGACGATCTCGCCAAGCTTGGGTTCGTCATCCAGATGAACAAGCGCGACCTGACCGACGTGTTCAGCGTCGAAGACCTCAACGAGCTCCTCAACCACACGAACTCGCCGGTCGTCGAGGCGAGCGCCATCACCGGCAAGGGCGTCTTCGACACGCTGAAGAGCGTCTGCAAGCAGGTCATCTCGAAGACGGGCTGAGCCCACGCTCGCGCGGGCTCAGCCGCGCGTATCTCGGATATCGACCGTGCTGCGAGCATCGACAGCACGCGCAACCGAAGCTCAGCCGCACGTATCTCGGATCGACCCTGGGCCGACGCGTTCGGTCGGATCACCCGCCGACGCCGACGCGCTTGATCCAGTCGCTCGGTGCGTACACCGAGACGTACGTCTCACGGAAGAGCATCTCCCCCGCCGCGCCCCTCACTGTGCGGACGACCTTGACGCTCTTGCCGTCCATCCCAGGCTCCCAGCGCACGACGCCTTCGGGCAGGTCGGGGTCGTAGACGACGCGGGGATGGACGCGCGTCGAGGAAGGCTTCCGTATGTCATAGTACGGGCTCGTCGTGTACGAGACCTTGCGCCCGGTCTTCCCCACGATGGCGACGGTGAGGGCGTTGCCGTCGACCCAGCTCCGGATCATCACCGCCCTGGCGGTGTCGTTGCGGAACCTGAAGTCGGGGCCGCCCCAGCTCACCGTCGCATCGCGGCCCACCGGGTAGTGCGTGATGAGCAGGCCGTGGGCGTGACGCTCGACCACCGGCAGGCCGGCGAAGAACACGGCGTTGAAGAGCGTCGTCGCGTACTGGCAAATACCGCCGCCGACGCCCTGGCGCAAGACGCCGTCGCCGGCGATCACGGGGGCGTAGTCGAAGCCGCGGTTCACGCTACGTGGGCCGACCGTCTCGTTGAGCGAGAAGACCTCGCCTGGCTCCACGATGGTCCCGTCAACCAGCTTGGCCGCCAGGGCGATGTTCGTCGCGCGCCCGGGGTTGGAGGTGTCGAAGTAGGTCGTGAACTGGGAGCCCAGTGAGGCGAGACCCATGCTCTCGACGTCGGCGCTCGTGAGCCGCGGCGACTGCGGCCGCAAGGCGACGATGACGGTGCGCAGGCCGGCGCCCGCCGCGGCCGCGTCCATGTCGGCGGTGAGCTGCGCCATGTCGAGCACGATGCCGTCACGGCTGGGCAGCACGGTGATGCCGCCCTCCTCGTGGACGACGATCTGCGCGTCGCGGGCCGGCGTCTCGGCCCAGGCGAGGAGCTCGTGCAGGCGCGCCCGGGCGCGCGGGTTGTCGAAGGTGAGCGGGCAGAGATCGGCGTCATCGCCGGTGTTGACCGTGAGCATGCCGGCGAGCTGCGCCGGCGGGAGGACGATCGCCGTGTCCCGCAGGCGCAGAGTGAGCGGCATCGAGAGGTAGGTCGCGGCCGCGCCGGCGCGGGCCCGCGCCGTGGCCGTGTCCACCTTCGGCGGCACGGCCGCCAGCGGGGCCTCGCCGGCGTAGGCGCGACCCTCGGCGACCGCGGTGAGGACGGCGTCGCTGAACGCGACTGCGTCGACCGCGACGCCGTCCTCACCCGGCACGACCGTGACGGAGCGGCCGTCCAGCTTGAGGGTCGCGTCCCTGGCGGGGACGTCGAGCTCGGCGCGCACCGCCTCGAGGCCCTTCTCGAGAGCCGCTTCGTCGACGCGGAC
>JAKPOQ010000010.1 GCA_029547745.1 Actinomycetes bacterium | reverse complement strand
ACCAGCGGCTTGCCGTTGATGTCGCACAGCGGGATCGGGGCGTACTTCTTGTAGGTGAGAAGGGTCGTCACCACGAGGAGGCCGACGGAGATGAGGAACGCCGGCACCGAGGCGATGTACACGGCGTCCCACATGGCCCATTCCACGTAGACCTCGCCTTCTTCGACCACCCCGGTGTTCGCCGCGGCCGTCTCGGCGTAGTAGTAGTAGAAGCTGAGGCCCACCCAGCTCACGAAGCCGCCGATGAGGGCGGTGAGCGCGGCGGAGCCGTTGCACTTCTTCCAGAAGTAGCCGGCGACGAAGGGCGCGAACAGCCCCACGAGGATGATCGACCAGGCGATGACCACCAGCATGTAGATCGTCTCGAGGTAGAGCGCGAGCAGCAGGGAACACACGGCGGCGATCGGGACCACGATCCGGGTCACCTTGAGGGTCAGCTCGCTGGTCGCGTCGGGCTTGATGAACTTGAGGCCGTTGTAGCCCACCATCGAGGAGATGGCGAGCAGGGCGCTGTCGCAGCTCGACATCAGGGCCGCCACCATGCCGGCGACGAACACGGCGGCGAGGATCGGCGGCAGCCAGTTCATCGCCATCCAGGGCAGGATCTGGTCGGTCTGGTCGATCGTCAGCTCGGGATGGACCTCGAACATGGCGATGCCCAACAGCACCGGGATCATCCCGATCGTGAGGTAGAGGGCCGATGCGTAATACGAACTTCTGCAGGCGACCTTCTCGCTTTTCGCCGAAAGGACCCTCTGCATGAGGTCCTGGGCCGGGATGCTGCCCAGGCCGATCGACATCCAGGCGCCGATGTAATAGAACCACGCGGGTATCCCGAAGTAGCCCAGGTATCCGCCGTCCTTCGTCGGCCAGAGGGCCCAGGTGTCGAGCCCGGCCCAGTTGCCGCCGTGCTCGAACAGGTAGCCCCAGCCGCCGATGTGGTCGACGGCGAAGGGCAGGATGATGAGCAGCCCGGCGGCCAGGATCATCATCTGGATCACGTCGGTGATGGTCACCGACCACATGCCGCCCAGCATGGTGTAGGCGACGACGACGACGGTGGAGATGGTGATACCCCAGGCGAGGGGCAGGCCGGTGAACACCTCGAGGATGGTCCCGAAGGCGACCAACTGTGCTCCTACCCAGCCCGTCTCGGCAGTCACGAGGACGATGGTGGAGGCGAGCCCCATCTTGCGTCCGTAACGTGAGTCGAAGAAGTCGACCAGGGTGAGGAAGCCGGTCCTTCGCATCAGGCGGTTGAAGAACAGGCCGGCGAGGAGGAGGCACAGCGCCGCCCCCCACGGGTCGAAGATGCAGCCCTGTTGGCCGAACAGGTAGGCCTGGGCGGTCGCTCCCATGAGCGTGCCGGCACAGAACCAGGTGGCGAAGAGCGTGCCGGTGTTGAAGAAGGTCCCCAGCCTTCTGCCGGCGACGATGTAGTCGGTGCTGTCCTTGACCCTACGCGCGCTCCAGACGCCGACGCCGATCATCATCAGCATGTAGAGTATGACGACGACCAGCACGAGCAGGCCGTGCTCGTACTGGCCGATCTCGAACACTTCTTTCATCTCCCACCTCCGGGAGCCGGACTCAGTCGGACAGAACGGAAAGAACGGGAGACTCGAGTCCTCAGGACGGCGCCTGTACATCCTGTCGGATACTCGCCCTCTCCGCCGCATGTCGGCCGGTCGGGCTCGGGGAGATCATCCCCTTCCAGCGCTGCCCGATCGGTCGAGAGACGGCCAGACGGCTCGAAGAAGGCGGAGCGAGGATGAGGGAGGGGAGCGGGGTCTAGAGTCTGGGACCTTGGCGCGTCGCCGTGTGTGGGAGCACCGACGACAACGGAAGTGTCCGCGGCGACGGACACCACGGCTGGGAGCGCACCAGCGCCCCACCTTTTGAACACGGCATATGCAAGTCGACCGGAAGGGCGACCCTCGCCGCGAGAAGCGGTCGTCCGCGACCCTCAGCAATCGGCGCAGCGCTTGCGGTGCGCCCGATGACGAAGCCGTGGCGTTCGCCCCCCGAACAACGATTCGCCTGGTGGCCGACGACTGGCCTCGGACGCTACCACCGTGATCCGAGGGTTGCAAGGGCCGGTCGCGCCGTCACAGCCGACACTCGACGGCATGGTTGCTCCGCCCCGTCTTCGGTCGTCATCCGCTACGCGGGCTTTGCGCGGCCGCCTCGCGTGATGTACATTCAGCGGCGTGTGTACGGTGCGCCATGGGGGGCTCCGTTGGCCGCGCAGGCCGCACGAGTGTCGATCCATCAGGAGGAGAGGTCTTGGCGCAGGGAACCGTGAAGTGGTTCAGCAACGAGAAGGGCTATGGGTTCATCGAGCGGGAGGACGGTGACGATCTGTTCGTCCACTTCTCCGAGATCGCGATGGACGGCTACAAGACGCTGGTCCAAGGGCAGCGCGTCGAGTTCGAGGTCACGCAGGGCGATAAGGGCCTGCAGGCCTCGCACGTGATGCCCATCGGCTGAGTCGGCCTTCTACTGACCACGCGGGGGCCCTCTGGCGAAGTGCCGAAGGGCCCCCCTTTCTTGTCCTCACCAGCCTCGTTCCGGTAGGATTACCGTCCCCGCAGCCCTGCGCGCACGAGCCGCCCCCGACGGCCGCGTCGCTGGGAGGAGCGCGTCATGATCGGTGAAGATGACGTCCGCCACGTCGCTCGGCTCGCCCGGCTCCACCTCGAGCAGGACGAGGTCGGGCGCATGACCGGCGAGCTGGCCAGGATCCTGGCCCACATCGACAAGATGTCGGAGCTCGACATCAGCGCCGTCCCGCCCACGGCGCACGTCCTCGACGTGGTCGGCGTGACACGCTCCGACAGGGTCGAGCCCGGGCTCTCCCGCGAAGAGGCGCTGCGCAACGCTCCCGCCGTCGTCGACGACTGTTTCCGCGTCCCCAAGATGGGCTGAGGTGGCCGTGGTCGACACCATGCGCCTGACGGCACGCGAGGCGAAGAAGCTGCTCGTGGACGGGGAGGTCTCCTCGGCCGAGCTTACCAAGGCGTACCTCGACCGGATCGCGGCCGTCGAAGACCGCGTCCACGCTTACATTCTGGTCACGGCCGACAACGCGGCCAAGTACTCGACCAAGGTCGACCGCGAGATGCAGGCGATGCGCGGCCCGCTCGCCGGTCTGCCGATCGCCGTCAAGGACAACATGGTGACCGAAGGCGTCACCACCACCTGCGCCTCGCGGATCCTGCACAACTACATGCCGGTGTACACGGCGACCGCGGTGCGCCGCCTGTGGGACGACCACGTCGTGATGCTCGGCAAGACGAACCTCGACGAGTTCGCCATGGGGTCGTCCACCGAGAACTCGGGCTTCGCCGTGACGCGCAACCCGTGGGACCTCGGGACCGTGCCCGGCGGGTCGAGCGGCGGCTCCGCCGCCGCGGTCGCCGCCGGGGAGGCGCTGTGGGCCCTGGGCTCCGACACGGGCGGGTCCATCCGTCAGCCTGCGGCGCTGTGCGGCGTCGTCGGCATGAAGCCGACGTACGGCCTCGTGTCGCGTTACGGGCTCGTCGCGTTCGCCAGCTCGCTCGACCAGATCGGGCCGCTGACCCGCTCGGTCCACGATTGCGCCCTGCTCCTGCGCCACATCGTCGGCAAGGACCCGCGTGACGCGACGAGCGTGGTTGCGCCGGCGCCCATCGAGCTGCCCTCCGCTGAGCGTCTCGACGGACTTCGGGTGGGCATCCCGCGTGAGTACCTCGCGGCGGGCATCGAGCCCGGGGTGCGGGCGCGGTTCGAAGAGGCCGTCGCCCTGATCGAGGAGCTGGGCGGGAGGTGCGTCGAGGTGAGCCTGCCGCACACCGAGTACGCGCTTCCCGCTTACTACATCATCGCGCCGGCGGAGGCCAGCGCGAACCTCGCCCGCTTCGACGGCGTGCGCTACGGCTACCGGGCTGCCGATGCCGACGATGTCGTCACGATGTACGAGCGCACCCGCGGCGAGGGCTTCGGCCCCGAGGTGAAGCGTCGCATCATGATCGGCACGTACGCCCTCTCCGCCGGCTACTACGAGGCGTACTACGGGCGAGCGCAGCGTGTGCGCACCCTCGTGCGGCGCGACTTCACGGACGTCTTCGGCGAGGTCGACCTCGTCGCCTCGCCGACCTCGCCGACGGTCGCGTTCCCCGTGGGGGCGCGCGCCGCGGACCCGCTTGCCATGTACGTGAGCGACGTCTGCACGATCCCGGCCAATCTCGCCGGTCTGCCGGCGCTCAGTATCCCGTGCGGCCTCAGCGACGGTCTGCCGGTCGGCTTTCAGTTCGTCGGGCCGGCCTTCAGCGAGAACCGTGTCCTGGACGCGGCGCACGCGCTGGAGACGGCGCTCGGCTTCACGGCGACGCCGAGCTTGGGCGGCGCGGAGGCGGCGCTGTCGCAGTCGGGCGGCGCGGAGGCGGCATCGCCGACCGGCGATGCCGCCTCCGCGCCGCCCGAGGGGACGGCGTCATGACCGGCGGTGACGCAGCGGTGCGCGGTGCCGACAGGATCGTGCGCGGGATGCGCGGCGACTGGGAGGCCGTGATCGGCCTCGAGGTCCACGTCGAGCTCGACACGGCGACGAAGATGTTCTGCTCGTGCGCCGTCACCAAGGGCGACCCTCCGAACACGCACACCTGCCCGGTGTGCCTCGCGCATCCCGGCGCCCTGCCCGTCGTCAATCAACGGGCGGTCGAGTACGCGACGCGCATCGCCCTGGCCCTGGACTGTACGGTGCCGCCGCGCAACGTCTTCCACCGCAAGAACTACTTCTATCCCGACCTCCCGAAGGCCTACCAGATCTCGCAGTATGACGAGCCCCTGGCCGTGGACGGCTGCTTCGACTACTGGTCCGGCGACGAGAAGCTGCGTTGTCGCATCGACCGCGTCCACATGGAGGAGGACGCTGCGAAGCTCATCCACGCCGGCGGCGAGACCGGGCGCATCACGGGGTCCGAGTATTCGCTCGTCGACTTCAACCGCGGGGGCACGCCGCTGGTGGAGATCGTCACCGAGCCCGACATCCCGTCGCCGGCGGCGGCCCGTGACTTCCTGCAGCAACTGCGCGAGCTCGTCATCGAGCTTGGGGTGAGCGAGTGCAACATGGAGGAGGGCCAGGTCCGCTGGGACGCCAACATCAGCGTACGGCCGGCCGGCAGCTCCACGCTGGGCACGCGGACCGAGCTCAAGAACATGAACAGCTTCCGCTTTCTGCAGCAGGCGCTCGAGAGCGAGCTGCCGCGGCAGGTCGGTATCCTCGAGGCTGGTGGGACGGTCGAGCAGGAGACCCTGCACTTCGACCCCGAGACGGGCACGACGACGCCGCTGCGTTCCAAGGAAGAGGCGCACGACTATCGCTACTTCCCGGAACCCGACCTCGTTCCGCTGGCGATGGACCCCGCCTGGGTGGAGGAGGTGCGCGCGAGCCTGCCGGAGCTGCCGCTCGCGCGCGTGGCGCGCTTCGCGGAACAGTACGGCCTCTCGCGCGCCGATGCCCGGGTGATCGCCGGCCCGGGCGCCTTGGCGCGCTTCTACGAGGCCGTCGTCGCCCAGGGCGTCGACCCCAAGCTGGCCGCCAACTGGACGATGGGGGAGTATCTCGCGCATCTCAACGCCGCCGGCCTCGAGCCGGGGCACGGGCACGTCACCCCGGAGCGGCTTGCGGCGCTCGTCCGTCTCGTCGCCGACGGGGTCGTGTCGACGAGCGCCGCCAAGGACGTGTTCACGAAGATGATCGAGGAGCGGGCCGAGCCCGCGGCGATCGTCGCGAAGCACGGGCTCGGCCGGATCTCGGACAGCGCCGCCCTCGGGCCCGTCGTCGCCGAGGTCGTCGCCGCCAATCCGTCCCAGGTCGAGCAGTACCGCGGCGGCAAGCGTCAGGTCCTCGGCTTCTTCGTCGGGCAGGTCATGAAGGCGACCGGCGGTCGCGCCGACCCCGCCGTCGTCAATGAGCTTCTGCAGAAGGCGCTCGACGGCTGACCGTCGGGCGAAGCGTCCCTCGAGCATCACAGGCAGGTGCCCATGGTCAACGATCTCAACAGTTTCGTCATCCAGCCGCCCAAGCCGGCGGAGCCGGCGGTCTTCATCGACGACACCACCCTGCGTGACGGTGAGCAGACGGCGGGCGTCGTCTTCTCGAACCACGAGAAGATCCGCATCGCCAAGCTCCTCGACGAGGTCGGCGTGCACCAGATCGAG